>JBMYWA010000014.1:0-38166 GCA_049606935.1 Salibacteraceae bacterium | reverse complement strand
ACTAAATTTAGGGTTCATTTGTAATAAATAAAATGGACAAACAGAAATCCTATCCACATCCGAAAAGTTTATTTTCCGAATCAAGTACAAGCGCATTTTTTTTTATTTGCTGGAGCAACCAAAAAGGTTTCCCCATTTTACATATATCCAATAAGGTAAAAGATGTATTAGGATATCCATCTAGTAACTTTATCTCAAAAGAAATTAAATTTTTGGACTTAATTCACCCTTTGGATATAAATTCTTTTTTATCACATTTTGACTTTTTAAGTAAGACAAATACAATCTTGGCCGCCACAAATGAAATTTCGTACAGGTTAAAATCAAGTAATAATAAATGGTTACGGGTAACTGAAAAAAGAGAACCAATAATTAATGAATTAGGAAAGGTAAGTGCATTTGAAGGGCATATTTATGTAGAAAAAAATAAGATAAGCCGCAACGCAGATTTGGCAAATTTTTACAATGAAATATTTGCAGATTCTGGTTTTGAAGCGCTTTTTATATCTGAAAATGGATATTGTGTAAAACAAAACAAGGTGGCTCAAGAAATGTTTGGCTACACTAACCAAGAGGCGTTAAATTTATACGTTACTGATATTTTTATTGAAGATTATAAACAATTAGTTATTACCAATATAAAATCAGGGTATGATAAACCATATGATGTGGTTGGATTACGTAAAGATGGGTCTACTTTTTATTGTGAAATTCGCGGACGTAATATTGAGTTAAATGGAAGAATTCAACGAGTTACCGCTATTAGAGATATTACAGATAGAAGGCAGGTAGAGATAGAATTAAGAAATCAAAAAAACATAGTTACTCAATCTAACATAGCCCTAAAATCTAAATCTAATTACCTAAAAGCAGTTAATGATTTTGCTAGAAAAATTGAAAAGGATAATTCAGTTTATAATATTGTATGGGATGTTGTAGAAACGGTAATTGATCAATTTCATTTTGAAGATTGCGAGGTGTTTCTATACAATTTAGAAGAAAAAAATCTAGTTCAAAGTGCTGTATATAGATTAAACCAGAAAAAAAATCGGCTAATTGAAAACCCAATGATAATCAAGCTTGATGAAGGTATAGTTGGTGCAGCGGCTCGGTTAAAAAAATCAATTTTATTGGCCGATACATCTAAAGATGCTAGATACATTCCGGGTAACAGAAATTGCCTTTCAGAACTAGCTGTGCCCATGATTGTAGATGGTGAATTAATTGGTGTTATTGATTCTGAGCATCCTGAGTTAAATTTTTATACCAAAGAACATCTGATTAATTTAACTACCATTGCAAACATTGCAGGATCACAAATAAAGAGTGCATTATCTCAAAAAAAACTGAGACAAAGTGAGCTAAAACACCGACTTATTTTTGAACATGCTCATGAGGCTATATTTCTTATGGAAGGAGGCATTTTTCTTGATTGTAATATGGTGGCAGTAAAAATGTTTGGCTGCCAATCTAAGGCAGATTTAATTGGTAAATCTGCAGTAGATTTTTCCCCTCGTTTTCAATATGATCAACAAAAAACCAGTTTTGAGGTATGTCAAATTCATGAACAAAAAGCAGTATCAAAACCACAACATTTTATTTGGCTGCATAAAAAGAAAAATGGACAATTATTCGATGCAGAAGTCAACTTAAATTCGTTTCTGTTAAATGGTAAACTAATGTTTCAAGCGGTGGTAAGAGATGTTACCAAGAAAAAAAGCGATGAACAAAAAATAACAGAGCAACAAAAAAATTTAAATGAAGCATATACTCATTTAAAGTCAAAAACTAACTTTTTGGAAATTGTAAACCAATTTGCAAAATCGGTTCAGTCCATTGTTTCCGCACATGACTTGGTGGCAGAAATAATGGATGTCTTATTAAACAAATTTCACTTTCCAGATTGTGTGGTTTACCTGTATGACGAAAAAAATAATTTGTTAAACCAAATTCAACCAAATGTTTTAGATGAAAAAAAAATAAAGCCTCAAAACTCATCTTTTGTATTAAATATGAACCAAGGAATTGTAGGGGCTGCTGCTAAATCATTGTCTACTATACGCATTGGAGATACCTCAAAAGATGATAGGTATGTACCTGATGGTATATTTAGGTACTCTGAATTAGCTATTCCAATGGTGGTAAATGGAAAATTATTAGGCGTTATTGATACCGAGCACCCAGAAAAAAACTACTTTACGGACGATCATGAAAATGTGGTGTCTACTTTGGCAGGTATTTCGGCTACTCGTTTTTTTATGATTAATTCCGAAAAAGCTCTTCAAGAAAGTGAACAAAAACATCGATTAATTTTTGAAAACGCTAAAGATGCCATTATTCTAATTAAGCAAGGTCTTTTCTTTGATTGTAATGAGATGACCCTTAAAATGTTTGGATGTAAAAAAAAATCAGAAATTCTTGGGCAATCTCCTTATAATTGGTCTCCAGATTTTCAGTATAACGGTGAAAGTTCAGTGAAATTGGCTACACAAAAAATTGACCAAGCTGTTTCCGGAATGCCGTTAACTTTTCCATGGGTTCACAAAAAGAAAAATGGCGAGCTATTCGATGCTGAAGTAAGCCTTAACTCATTTATTTTAAATGGGGAACAATATGTGCAAGCTATGGTTAGAGATGTTACTGAGCGCAAGGCGTTAACACAATCTTTAATAAAAAGTGAATCCCTTTATCGAAACTTAATCGAAACTACCGGAACAGTCGCCTGGGAACTGGACCTTAAAACTAAAAAGTATACATATATTGGAAACATATCTGAAAAACTTACCGGTTACAAACCCAATAAATGGAAAACACTTAACGATTGGTTAAGAATAATTCATACGGATCAAAAGGAGTCTGTTCTAGCCGGATATAACCACTTTGACTTTAATACCTCAAATCGAATTATAGAATATAGAATAATCAAAGCTGACAATAACGTTGCTTGGGTACGAGATGTGGCTACCTTGGTATATGAGAATAATAATCCAGTTAGCTTACAAGGTTATTTTATAGATATCACCACAGAAAAGGAAATAGCTTTTGTAAAAGAGGACTTCACTCAAAAATTAAAAGAAAAAGTAGATGAGCTTTTAGTTTCTAGAGAAAACTATAAGCATTTATTTGATGATTCTTTAGTGGCCCTAATGGAGCAAGATTTAAGCCTTCCCTATGCAGTTCTTCAAGAACTAAAAGCTGAAAAGGTATCAGATATTAAATCTTACCTTGAAGAAAACCCCTCTGTTATAAATAAATGCCTAAATGGCATTGAAACTATTCACGTAAATAAGGTTCTTAAAAACTTGGTTGGAGCTCCATCGGTAAAATATGTAGAAGAAAATTTAAGCCAATTTTTTAGTGAAGAAACAATACCCATGTTTATTTCAATTTTAGAGGCCCTTTATAAAGGAGATAAAGAGTTTTTTCAAGAGTCAAGTTTAAGAGACTATCACGGTAATAAGGTTCATGGACTTATAAAATTGTATTTTAAAGTGCAAGAGGATAGTAAAAGGCTTACCAGTATTGTTTCAATTGTTAATATTACGGAGCGAGTAAACGCAGAATTGGAACTCTCTTCACAAAACCAAAAATTGATAGAAGTAAGTAATAACTTGTCTATCAAAAATGTATTGCTTGACTCCAGTAAACGAAGATTTGAAGAATTATTTGAGCACACTCCGGTTAGTTTATGGGAAGAAGATCTTGGAGAAGTAATAAAACTGATTCAATCAAAAAGAGATGTAGGTGATTTTAAAGAGTACTTAAATAATAATCCTCATTTTGTAGAGGAATGTATTAAAAAAATAAATATTGTTAATGTAAATTTAAGTTCCCTAGAACTTTTTGGGGTAAAATCAAAACCCCAGTTAAAGCAGCATTTAAAAACTACCTTTAACCAAAATTCTTACCAGATTTTAAAAAATGAGCTTATAAGCATTGCTAATGGGAATAGAAAATTTACAAGTGAAACTGAATTTGTAAATCTAAATGGCTCAATAATTCATGCCATCTTAACGCTTGAAATTATTGATGATAAAGGAATGGCAATTGTTTCTATTGTGGATGTAACAGATATTAAAAAGGCTAAGTTAGCCTCTGTTTTAGCTAGGGAAAAAGCAGAAGAGAGCGACCGATTAAAAACGGAGTTTTTAAATAATATTTCTCATGAAATACGAACACCTCTAAACGGAATTATTGGGTTTTCTAAACTACTTTCCGACAATAAAATAACTTCTGAACTAAGAAACCAATATGCTGGAACCATTCAAAATAGTGGGCATCAATTAATTCGAATAATTGATGAAATTCTCGAAATTTCCAAATTAAATAAAAAAGAAGACCGCATTAAATTAAGCAAAGTGTCACTTCAGAATGTATTATTTGACCTGTCCTCAATCTTTACTCTAATAGGAGATGAAAAGGGGGTGAAATTGGTAATGAATAATTATATTGAAAATAAAAATAACTATGTTTTAACTGATGAAACAAAACTCAATAAAATACTAAACAATATTTTACAAAATGCTTTTAAATTCACCCAAAACGGTAATGTAGAATGTACTTGTGAAATAGAAAATAACTTTATTAAATTCACCATCACCGATACCGGAATTGGTATTAAAAAAGATAAACTTAATAGAATTTTTGAAAGGTTTGCTCAAGAAGATTTAACCATAGCTTCAAATTACGGAGGTCTTGGATTGGGGCTTTCAATAGTTAAGGAACATGTAGAATTGTTGGGCGGAGAAATTATGGTGAAGTCTGAAAAAAATCAAGGAAGTACTTTTACCGTAAAAATCCCTTATAAACCAGCCAAAATGGAGAAAAAGCAAACTGTAGAATTAAAAACAGCCGAGTCCTATCCAGAAAATAAGGTGGTTCTTTTAGTAGAAGATGATGCTGTAAATGCCATGCTAATGGAGCGTTATCTAGAAAACTCGAAAATGTTTAGTAAAGTAATCCATGCTTTTAATGGGCAAGAAGCTATTGATATTTGTAGGGATAACAGTAATATAAACTTGGTATTAATGGATATTGGAATTCCTATAAAAAATGGATACATAGCTACCCAAGAAATTAAATCTTTTCGTCCTTCCTTGCCAATAATTGCACAAACAGCTTACACCAATAAAGAGGATAGAACTAGAGTATTTGATGCTGGTTGCGATGATATGATTGCAAAACCAATAGATTATGCTGAATTACTCCAATTGGTAAAAAGCTATATTGTTGCTAAAGGTTAAGTTTAATACAATAGTTTTTCACCGGCATCTACCCTTATTGCTAACGTATTCGATATTGGTGGAATCGGACAAGAATAACCGGTATTGTAATGACAGTAAGGATTTATTGCTAGATTAAAGTCTAATTTTATTGAATCACTTTCTATTAATGGTATTTCCAAATACCTTCCTCCAGGGTAGGTCTCTACGCCATTAGTTTCATCAAAAAAGGGGATAAATAATTCTTTAAAACTAGAGTTGAATTCTCCATACCCGTATAGCTCAAATTGCTCTTCTTCATATATGAAATTTAGCTTGCATAACTTTACCATATCTCTTTGCTCTCCAGTAGATGTAACCATAATTACTTTTTCATTAGCATCTAATAAAGTAAGTTTTGTGGTCACATTCCATTGAGGATTTGGGCTGAAATATTTTAAACCTACAAATCGTTCCCTTTTTGATTTAGGTATTGGTGAATTGAGATTGTTTTTCAATTCTTTATTAAGCTGGGTTCTTACAAGTTTTAAACTATCAGCATACGAAACTCTGGGTTCTTGCCTATTAGAAGACTTAGAACAACTGTACCCAAGACTTGTCAACATAATCAACAAGATTGTTTTTGTAATTAAACGAGTCATAATTTGGTGATCAAAATTAGTTTTTTTGGGTATTATATTACTTTGTTATCCATATGTTTTTGGTTACGTTTGAAAACTTCCAAAAATGAGCTCTTTTTCTTTCATTTAATCTGTTTAAAGGAGTATATTTTTTGGTTTAGAAGTATTAAAAAGAAATTATGAAAGATTTAGTTTTAAAAGATAGTCACATCGCCATGGGCGGTAAAATGGTAGAGTTTGCTGGATTTAATATGCCGGTAACTTTTGCCGGTTTAAAAGAAGAGCATAAAACCGTTAGAGAGGGAGTTGGTGTATTTGATGTTTCTCATATGGGTGAGTTTTTTGTAACCGGACCAAATGCGTTTGATTTAGTACAAAAAATCACCTCGAATAATGTGGCAACTTTATTTGACGGAAAGGTGCTTTACTCCGCAATGCCAAATGGTAAAGGTGGTATTGTTGACGATCTTTTGGTATATAGAATTAGCGAAGAAAACTATTTACTTGTGGTTAATGGAGCTAATGTAGATAAAGATTGGGCTTGGGTGAATGAACAAAACACCATGGGCGCAACATTATCAAATCAGAGTGATGATTACTGCCTCTTTGCTGTTCAAGGGCCTAAAGCTTCAGATGCTTTACAAAGCCTTACCAAGATTAATATGCATGATATGGTATATTATACTTTTGAAATTGGAACGTTTGCAGGGGTTGATGAAGTTATTGTTTCGGCTACGGGATATACTGGTTCTGGTGGTTTCGAAATATATGTTAAAAACGCGGATGCGAAATCTGTTTTTGATGCTATTTTTAAAGCAGGAGAACCACAAGGTATTATGCCAATAGGTTTAGGGGCAAGAGATACTTTACGTTTAGAAAAAGGATTTTGTTTATACGGAAACGATATTGATGATTCAACATCTCCGCTAGAAGCTGGCTTAGGATGGGTAACCAAATTTGTTGATGGTAATGATTTTGTAGATAGAGCATTTCTAGCAGCACAAAAAGAAACGGGTTTAACTAGAAGACTAGTAGGTTTTGAAATGACCGAGAAGGGTATTCCAAGACAAGGATATCCAATTCTAGATATGGAAGGAAATGAAATTGGGAAAGTTACTTCTGGTACACAATCTCCATCATTAGATAAAGCTATTGGAATGGGATATGTAAATGTTCCGTTTAATAAAAAAGAAACGGAAATTCAAATCCAAATCCGTAAAAAAACACCAAAAGCTGTGGTGGTAGGAATACCATTTTTAAAATAAATTTTAAAACCAATTAGATCCAAAATTTAATTGGTTTTTGTTAGAAAAGATAAAATATCTGTTTATGCCATTAATTGAAGTTAGCTATACTCCTGAAAATTTTGAGGTTTACGACACTACGGATAGTATTGTTGTAGTCAATGATATTTTTAGAGCAACTAGCGCCATGTGCACTGCATTTGAAAATGGTGCCAAATCAATGATCCCAGTAGATACTATTGAAAAAGCACGTGAATTGCAAAAGAAAGGCTACCTAGCTGGAGCAGAGCGAAACGCAGAAAAAGTTGAAGGTTTTGATTTTGGTAATTCTCCCTACGATTACATGGGAGAACACATTAAGGGTAAAACATTAGTATTAACTACAACAAATGGCACCAGAGCTATTGAGATGGCCAAAGGTGTTTCAGATACCATCGTTATTGGTTCCTTTTTAAATATATCGGCCCTTTCTCAGTGGTTAGTGAAACAAAAGAAAAACGTATTAATTCTTTGCTCTGGCTGGAAGGGTAGAATTAATCTAGAAGATTCGTTATTTGCCGGAGCATTAACAAAAGAGTTAATTCAAGATGGTATTTACTCTTTAGAACACGATGTGGAAGACTCCGCATTAATTGCCATGCATCTTTTTGAAATGGCTCAAAAAGACCCAGAGAAGTTGTTAAATGTTTCTTCACACAGAAGACGTTTAGCCAAGTTAAACTTAAAAGAGGATATTAGATATTGTTTAACCTTAAATACAACTTCAAAAATTCCAATTCTAATTGAGGATGAATTGGTAGATTTGGAAACAACCGAGTTTTACTAGGCTATAAAAAACGCAACCCTAGGTACACCAAAGAAAAAATTACCAGTAAAATTAAACCAAGGTAACTAATTGTTTTTGTGATTTTATTGGGTTGAAACTCAGGAGATACATCAGCAGAAGCCATTACCTTAATGTTTAAGTACGCTAATATTGGGGCTGTTAAAAATGAGAGAGAGGTGGCAAAATCTACCAAGCTTTTCATATTAGCACCAAATTGCCAAACTATTATCAAAGTACCTACACCAAGAGTGGCTAACCAAAATTGGTAAGAATTCCAATTTGAAGGTTGCTCATTTAAATTTTTTACGGTTGGAACTAAAACTCTTGTAATGCCATCCATTACTGAAATAGTTGTGCTTAACATGGTGGTAAAAGCGGCTACAGAAATAATAGGAATGGACCAGCTCCCTAACGAATTGGCATAAGCTTCAATTAATTGTCCAGAAAATACAACAGCGCTGCTAGATAATTCAATTCCAGTATTATGAAGCATAAACGACCCGAGGATAACAAAGCATACAGCTAATATGGCCGTTCCCCAATACCCAACCGAAAAGTCAAACATGCTTGTTTTTAAATTAGATTCAGCGGTTTCGGTTTTAGATTCTTTACTCCAAACAGAATACCAAACAGAAATGTCAATAGGGGCAGGCATCCATCCAATAAAGGCAATGAGGAAAAAGAGGTTTTCTTTATTTGAAAAACTAAAAGGATCAGAAACAGCCAATTTAGGGATGAAAGAAAAAGCACTGAAAATAGCCGCTGCAATGGTTGTTACGGCTAGAACTATCATCACTATCTTCATGAATTTATTCAGCAGTTGTAATTTCCCAAATGCCAAAATTGCCATAGATGATAATGTGATGAGCATCATCCATACCCAAATACTAATGTCCACATTTGTAATATATTTAGCTAAACCAGCGGTAACCATGGTAATAGCTCCCTGAATAATAAACATAGTGCCCACAGTTAAAAGCAAGAATAACCATAAAGCCCATTTCCCTAATTTTCGGTAACCTTCCAATAAACTATTACCTGTAGCAGCAACATATCTAGGGCCGTATTGAAAAAAAGGGTATTTTAATGCATTGGCCAATATTACCACTACCAACATACCTAGACCAAACGAAGCTCCTGCTCGAGTAGACTGAACCAAATGAGAAACACCAATGGCGGCTCCTGCATATAAAAGCCCTGGACCAAGTCTTTTTAATGGTGATGGAAAAGAATTCATTTTAGGTAACAAAAAAAAAGTAGGGGAGAACCCTACTTTTAATACTACGATTTATCGCTTTCTTTTTTCTTATTGACAACCGAAATTTTTACGTTGTCATTCTTTTTATCAATACCCACTTTTATGGTATCTCCCTCATGCAGGTTGTTTTGAATTATTTCTTCCGCAATTGGATCTTCTAGAAATTTTTGCAAAGCTCTTTTTAATGGCCGTGCACCAAATTGAGAATCGTAGCCTTTAGTAGCAATAAACTCTTTAGCGGCTTTTGTTAATTCAATTTTGTAGCCTAGGTCGTTTATTCGAAAGAACAATGCTTTTAATTCAATATCAATAATTTTAAAGATGTCGTCTTGCTCTAACGAATTAAACAAAATGATATCATCTATTCTGTTTAAAAATTCTGGCGCAAACGCTTTTTTTAGCGCTCTTTGAATTACTCCTTTGGCTTCATTGTTTGCATTGTTTGATTTTGAAGAAGTACTAAAACCAACACCTTGACCAAAATCTTTTAACTCTCTTGAACCAATATTAGAGGTCATGATAATAATGGTATTTTTAAAATCAACCTTACGGCCTAAACTATCGGTAACTTGTCCGTCATCCAAAATCTGTAGCAAGATATTGTACACATCTGGATGTGCTTTTTCAATTTCATCTAATAGAATTACAGAATAGGGTTTTCTTCTAACTTTTTCGGTAAGTTGACCACCTTCTTCATATCCAACGTATCCCGGGGGTGCTCCTACTAATCGCGAAACAGCGAATTTCTCCATATACTCGCTCATGTCAATTCGAATCAAATTGTCATGGTTATCGAATAAATATTTAGAAAGCACTTTAGCTAACTGTGTTTTACCCACACCTGTTGGACCCAGAAAAATAAATGACCCAATAGGCTTATTGGGGTCTTTTAAACCAGCTCTATTTCTTTGAATAGCCTTAACCACTTTTTCAATTGCTTCGTTTTGCCCAATAACACTCCCTTTAAGGTCATCTTTCATAGAAACCAATTTCTCGCCTTCTTTTTGAGCAATTCTTTGAGTAGGGATGCCAGAGATCATGGCAACAACTTCAGCAACACTATCCTCAGTAACTAGCTCACGGTTTTCTTTGGTTTTCTCTTCCCACTTTTTTTGTTCGTCCTCTAAACGTGTCGTAAGCTTTTTTTCCTCGTCTCTGAGTTGAGCTGCTTCTTCGTATTTTTGACGTTTTACAACTGTTAACTTTTTCTCTTTAACTTCTTCAATAGCTTTTTCTATATCTAAAATTTCTTGGGGCACCACAATATGCGTAATGTGTACTCTAGACCCTGCTTCATCCAAAGCATCAATAGCCTTGTCCGGTAGGTGACGGTCAGATAAATACCTATCTGTAAGCTTCACACAAGCTTCAATAGCTTCAGGTGTAAAAGTAACGTTATGGTGGTCCTCGTATTTGCCTTTAATATTTTCAAGAATTGTAATAGTTTCTTCTACAGAGGTTGGTTCAACTACCACTTTTTGAAATCTTCTTTCTAAGGCTCCATCTTTTTCAATATACTGCCTGTATTCATCTAGGGTAGTAGCCCCTATACATTGAATTTCACCTCTTGCTAAAGCCGGTTTAAACATATTTGAAGCATCTAAAGATCCAGAGGCCCCACCTGCACCAACGATGGTATGAATTTCATCAATGAAAAGAATAACATCATCTGATTTTTCCAGTTCATTCATAACGGCTTTCATTCGCTCTTCAAATTGCCCTCGATATTTTGTTCCGGCCACTAACGATGCCAAATCTAGTGTTACTACTCGTTTGCCAAATAAAATCCGAGACACTTTTTTCTGAACAATTCTAAGCGCTAATCCTTCGGCAATGGCAGATTTTCCCACACCAGGCTCACCTATTAGAATTGGATTGTTCTTTTTTCTACGACTTAAAATTTGCGAAACTCGCTCAATTTCCTTGGTCCTACCAATAATGGGATCTAATTTGTCTTCCTCAGCCATTCTTGTAAGATCTCTTCCAAAATTATCCAGAACAGGAGTTTTTGATTTAGAGTCTCCCTTAGGTTTCGATGAACCGCTGTTCCCAAATGAACCCCCTAAGTTTTCTGACTTTCCTTCATCATCTTCAGGAGTATTTCCAGAAATATCTGCTCTTGGGGTAATATTTTCAGATTCTGTACCAGACAGAATGTTTTCTAATTCGTTTTTCACAGTGTCGTAATTGATGTTAAATTGAGCTAGGATTCTGCTAGCTACATTGGTTTGTTCTTTCAAGATAGAAAGTAGAAAGTGTTCCGTTCCAATCATTCTACTTTTAAAGAGCTTGGCCTCTAAAAAAGTTAACTTCAAAGTTTTTTCCGCTTGTTTAACTAAAGGAATATTTGTTTGATTGCTGCTTGAAATGGATTTTGAAGAGGGTTTAATAGCATCCTCAATTAGCTTTCGGAGTTCTTGGATATCCATGTTAAGATTCTCTAAAACCTTTATAGCAACCCCTTGTCCCTCACGAATAATGCCTAGCATAAAATGCTCATTACCAATGTAGTCATGACCTAGTCTTAAGGCTTCTTCACGGCTATAAGTAAGTACATCTTTTGCTCTTGGTGATAAATTGTTTTCCATAGTAAAAAAGTGGTTCTATTTGTTGTGCAAAATAAAGCTTGAATATACGAATTAAATTCAAAAATGTTATTCTCGCCTATCTCACCAAAAATATTGGTTGAACGTGGGCTTAGGTCATGTTTTGAGTTCGTATTTATTAACAGATTTTTGTTAGTAAATACGGTAGTTTTCAACAACGTTTTTCTAGGTCGGAATTGTACTTTCGGAAGTTGGTCAGAATATTTTATGGCTAAGAACTAAGTACTTGAAAAATAACAAATTATAATATGTCGGACGGAGAAAAGATAGTTAAAATAAATATCGAGGACGAAATGAAATCAGCATACATTGATTATTCAATGTCTGTAATCGTTTCTAGAGCCTTGCCAGATGTAAGAGATGGTATGAAACCTGTGCACCGTAGAGTGCTTTATGGTATGCTCGATTTGGGTGTTTATTCTAACAAAGCGTATAAAAAGTCAGCCAGAATTGTTGGGGAAGTTTTAGGTAAGTATCATCCACATGGTGATTCCTCTGTGTATGACACGATGGTTCGAATGGCTCAGCCTTGGTCTCTAAGATATCCACTTGTAGATGGTCAAGGTAATTTTGGCTCTGTTGACGGTGATAGTCCTGCGGCAATGCGTTATACAGAAGCCAGATTACGAAAGCTTTCGGAAGAAATGCTAGCAGATATTGAAAAAGATACCGTAGATTTCTCATTGAACTTTGATGACTCTTTACAGGAACCTACCGTATTACCTGCTTTGTTACCAAATCTACTTCTTAACGGAGCAAGTGGTATTGCTGTAGGTATGGCAACTAACATGCCTCCGCATAACTTAACAGAAATCATTAACGGAACATTAGCTTACATTGAAAACAACGATATCACATTTGATGAGTTGTTGCAGCACGTCAAAGCTCCAGATTTTCCAACGGGCGGTACTATTTATGGTTATGATGGGGTAAGAGCAGCCTTTGAAACGGGTAAAGGACGTATTGTTATTCGTGCGAAAACAGAAATTGAAGAAACAGATTCTGGCCGTGAAAGAATTATTGTGACCGAAATTCCATATTTGGTTAATAAAGCGGATATGATTTCTAAAACCGCGGAATTAGTTAACGATAAAAAAATAGAAGGAATCTCTGATATCCGTGATGAATCGGATAGAACAGGAATGAGAATTGTTTACGAACTAAAAAGAGACGCAATTACAAATGTGGTTTTGAATAATTTATTCAAACACACAGCTCTTCAAACTTCCTTCTCAGTTAACAACGTAGCTCTTGTAAAAGGTAGACCATATATTCTTAATCTAAAAGAAATGATTGGGCACTATGTGGACCACCGAATGGATGTGGTTACCCGTAGAACTCGTTTTGAGTTGAAAAAAGCCGAAGACAGAGCACATATCTTAGAAGGTTTAATTATTGCTTCTGATAATATTGATGAGGTAATTAAAATTATTAGAGGCTCTAACAATACAGAAGAAGCACGTAATAGTTTAATTGAAAGATTTGAACTTACCGAAATTCAAGCGCGGGCCATCGTTGAAATGCGTTTGCGTCAGTTAACAGGACTAGAACAAGATAAGTTAAGGTCGGAGTATGATGAGTTAATGAAGACGATCGAAAACTTAAGAGCAATTTTGGCTAGTGAAGAGTTGAGATATGAAATCATTGTTGAAGAATTGACCAGAATTAGAGATAAGTACGGAGATGAAAGAATGACTAACATTGAGTACAATTCTGCCGATTTCCGTATTGAAGATATGATTCCAAATGAGCAGGTAGTAATTACCATTTCTCATATGGGTTATATTAAAAGAACTCCTTTAGCTGAGTTTAAAACTCAAGCTCGTGGTGGTAGAGGATCAAGAGGTTCTACTACTAGAAATGAAGATTTCTTAGAAGAAATGTTCGTGGCAAATACGCATAATTATCTATTAGTATTTACTCAAAAAGGTAAATGTTACTGGATGCGTGTATTTGAAATACCGGAAGGAGGAAAAACATCTAAAGGCAGAGCTATTCAAAATATGATCAATATTGAAAATGACGACAAAGTGTTGGCATATATCAATGTGGCTGATTTGAAAGACGAAGAGTACATCAAAAGCATGAATATTGTAATGTGTACGAAGAATGGTGTGGTTAAGAAAACCAGCTTAGAGGCATATTCTCGCCCAAGAACCAATGGTATTATAGCCATTAACGTAAGAGAAGGTGATGAGCTTTTAGAAGCGAAATTAACTACGGGTAACTCTCAAATAATAATGGCTCTACACTCAGGTCGTGCTATTAGGTTTGAAGAAAGTAAAGTTCGTACCATGGGTAGAGGAGCTTCTGGTGTTAGAGGTATAACCTTAGCCGGAGAAGATGATCGAGTAGTAGGAATGATTTGCGTGGATGATGTAGAAACTAGCGTTATGGTGGTTTCTGATAAAGGTTACGGAAAAAGAACTGCTGTAGATGACTACCGTATTACCAATAGAGGTGGAAAGGGTGTGAAAACTATGCAGGTTACAGAGAAAACCGGAAACTTAATATCTATTAAAAACGTAACTGATGAAGATGATTTAATGATCATTAATAAAAAGGGTATTACTATTAGAATGGCCTTAAAATCGGTTAGAGTAATGGGTAGAGCTACCCAAGGAGTTCGCTTAATTAACTTAGGTAAAGGAGATAGTATAGCGGCAGTTGCCAAAGTTCCTCATGACGAAGAAGAGGATGAATTAGAAGAAGGAATGACTGATGAAACCTCAACAAATGAAGGGGATTCAGAGTCTGGCACGGATAATGATAACGAAGAGCCAAAGAATGATTAATTTCGCGCTCGAATTTTAAGAAGACAAAACAAATAAATTTCAAAAAATGAAAAAGATTGTTGTAGCACTAATGTTAGTGGCAATTTCAGGAGGAGTATTTGCACAAGGGGCTAAAGTAACTAGTGCAGGTAATTACTATAAACAAGGAGATTATAGAAAAGCAAAAACAGCCATTGATGAGGCTTCTAAACATGTTAAAACTTCTACATGGCCAAGAACATGGAATTACATGGGAAAAATCTATTACGCTATTGCCACTGATACTACTGCAGCATTAGCTGATTTACGCCCAGGGGCAATTTTCACCTCGGCTGATGCTTTTGCAAAGGTTTTGGCTAAACCAGATTCTAGAACTGATATTGGAGAAGTAAAAACTTACTTAGGGATTTATTGCTACAATAAAATTTGGGATGATGGTGTAGCATTCTATAATACTAAGGATTACCCAAATGCGAGTAAAAACTTTGCCAAATGTGCAGAAATCAAAACTTTGGTAGAGCCATTAGCATTAGATACTACTGGATATTATTACGCAGCAAATGCAGCTGCTGCATCTGAAGACCATGAAAATGCGATAAAGTATTACGAGAAAATCAAAGGTACTGGTTACCAAAATGGGGTAGCTTATTCAAAAATTGCCGGAGAGTATAAGGCCATGGGTGATTCAGCTAAGGCAATTTCAGCCATTTCTGAAGGGCGTGCAACATATCCAGATAACCAATCTTTGTTGATTGCAGAATTTAATATGTATGTAGAAATGGGAGAAACCGAAAAAGCAATTTCAAATATTGATAAAGCTATTGAGGCAAACCCAGAAAAACCAGCATACTATTATGTTAGAGGTAAGCTGAAAGAAAGCCTGAAAGATTTAGAAGGTGCCGAAACAGATTATAAAAAGACCATTGAAATTGATCCAGATCACTTAGATGCAAATCACGATTTAGGAGCAATGTATGTAAATCAATCAATTGTAGTTGTTGAAGAAATGAACGCCTTACCGTATAGTGATACTAAAGGGTATGACGCTAAAAAAGCAGAGTTAGAAGCAATTTACGCCAAAGCTTTACCTTATTTAGAGAAGGCATATTCATTAGACAAATCAGATGTGGAAGTTCAAGGAATTTTAAAGAAATTATATCTACGATCTAAAGATATGGAAAGCTATAAAAAGCTTGAAGATGAAATTAATGCAGGAGGAACACCAGCAGAATAAAATAATTGCGACTAAAAAAACCTCGTTTAGTAAACGAGGTTTTTTTTTGCATTAAATTTTAATACCTCCTTATTACATGCTATACTTTGGCATAAAAGATGCATTTCCTTTACCTTTGTACAATGAGATTTTTCGTTAAAATGATCCGACAAACCAGTTTATTTTTTTTCATTTTTATTTCCGTATCCGCCTTTGCAGGTAAGTTGGATAAAGGGTTCGAAGCACTAGGTCAATTAGATTATTTTAAAGCCAAAGAATATTTCGAAAAAGCGCTTGAGAAGGAAACAACTGGTGCGTCATTTGGGTTATGTAAAGTATATGCGGCAGAAAAAAGCCCTTTTTTTAATGTAGATACAGCCTTTAAATTTATTGAAATTTGTGATCAGAAATTCAAATTAGTTGATGAAAAGGAGTTAGTTATCTTGGAAGAGTTGGAAATAAACTCTTCCACAATAAGAAGAGAAAAGATTAAACTAGCTCCCTATTTTTTTGAAAGAGCGCTAGCCGAAAATTCGGTAGAAGGATTTCAGGCTTTTATTGATGAGCATCCAGATGGAGAGGATATTGAAGAGGCGGAGAAATTGAGAAATCACCTAGCCTACCTAGAGGCCTGTGAATTAAATACCTTAGAGGGATTTGAGGGTTATATGCAGACATACCCTGAGGCAAATGATTTTAAATCCGCACAAAAGAAATTTCACTTACTAGAATATGAAAGCTTAACACGTAGTGAAGATGCCTATAGTTATAAAATGTTTATTATTAATCGCCCAGAAAATCCTTATGTAGAGGATGCTCAAGAAGTAGTATATAAAATCTACACTAAAGAAGGAACACCTGAAGCCTATGAGAAGTTTATTGGTGAAAATTCAAATAACCCAAACATAGATAATGCTTGGGAAAAACTGTTTTTACTTAGAACTAGTAAATATACGCCAGCCTCCATCTCAGAGTTCATGATTGATTACCCGGAATACCCAAAAATTGATGAACTTGCCGAAGAGTTACTTTTGTCAAAAAACACCTTAATTCCAGCAAGAAAGGAAGAATTATGGGGGTATGTAGACACAGTGGGTGATTGGATAATAAAACCTAAATACTCATGGGTATCCTCGTTTTCGGAAGGTAAAGCTACGGTTGGCTTTTTGGGCAAAACTGTATTTATTAATAAACATGGAACGCTAATTTTTACCCACATGTTTGATGATGCCACCAATTTTAAAGATGATCTCGCTATTGTGGAATTTGAAGATAAAATGGGTGTTATTAATTTTATGGGAGATACTATCATTCCTATAATTTTTGATGAAATTGGAGCGTTTTCTCAAAATTTAATTTACGCGGGTAAAGATGATAAATATGGGTACTTTAATACTAAAGGAGACACGGTGATACCCTTTTCTTACGAAACGGCCTTTGACTTTAAAGACAATAAGGCAATAGTTAAGAGTAATGGTAAATACGGAATGATAAATATTCTAGGACAAACCTTAATTCCATGTGAATATGAATGGATAATTCCAGACAGTGCCAATTTTGTAGTTAAACAAGGTGATAACTTTGGGCTTCTTTCCTCTGTTGGAGATACGCTCCTTCCATTTGAATATTCTACCATCAGTGTTTTTTCAAATAACAGAGCAATTGCTGTTAAAAACGGCATTTACCAGTATATAAATCAAACGGGTCAACCGGCCTTTCCAAGTACTTTCGAATACGAACCCACAACCCTAAATTACAGTAGTTTTTTGAATGGGTTTGCTCGAGTAAAAATAAATGGTAAGGTTGGAATTATTGATGTGAATGGTAAAAAGGTTATGCCAACTATTTTTAAGGATATGGGTAATTACGATGAGTTACTTACTCCTATCACTAAAACGGGTAAATGGGGCTATGCAAATTCAAAAGTAGAATTAGCAATTCCATACATGTATAATCACGCAAGTAATTTTAATAATGGTTATGCCATTGTTGAAGATGATACTTCAAAGGCATTAATTAATGAAAATAATGAAGTAATTATTCCTTTCGGATATAGCAAAATTGAAGTAATTGACTCCAATTTAATTTTGGTAGAAAAAAACGGTTTTGCTGGTTTAGTGAATAATAATCATGAAATTCTAGTTCCTGTAGAGTTTGCTACTACTAGAATAACAAAAGACAATGCGATTTTGTTTGAAACAGATTCTGTGATGGCAATTTATTGGATAAAATCAGGAAAAGTCATTTACAAGGAAGAATAATATTCCTTGATTAATTCCATGTTGAAATATATCGATCGTCATAAGTTTGGATTGTTGGGTACAATACTTTTACATTTCTTTATTGTGCTTGCAGCCAATTATGTAAAGCTACCCGAGGTGGTAACTGAACAGGAATTGGTAATTCAACTAGCTTTTGAAGATCCTCTAGAGAAAAAGATTACTGAAAAACCCAATGAAAATGATCAAAAGGTTTCATCTAATGATAATTCTAATAAGGCAGTGAATGAATCAGCACCCAAAAATGTAAAATCAGGTGACTATAATCAATATAACAAAGAGCCATCTGAATCTAGTAAACAATCCTTTGAAGAACAATTAGCCCAAGAATTGAAAGAACTAGAAGAACAAGTTATTCAAGACCAAAGAGAAGCTGGCTATGGTTATTCGCAAGAAGAAATTGATCAATTGCTAGATTCTAAAAAGAACATGGATTTGAATAAGGTAGAAGATCAAAAACCAAAGTCAGAAGCTGCTTTTAAGGGCAATACCAACATTACATTTAAACTATTAGATAGGTATGATACAAAACTTAAAGTGCCAGTTTATATGTGCCAATATGCGGGTGTTGTGGTAGTGAATATTGCGGTAAATCCTAAAGGAAATGTAGTCTCCGCTAAAATTGACGAAGAATCGTCAAAAACTACTGATGCATGCCTAATTGAGGCTGCGCTAAAAAGCGCAAAACAAACCAAATTCAATAATAAAAGTGATGCTCCCAAATTGCAAAAGGGTAGTATTACATACAGGTTTTTAAATCAATAATGAAAGAACTAACAAATCAAGATTTAGCAACTATTTCGAAAATTGGAATAGAAAAAGAAACCATATATACTCAGTTTGAGAAGTTAATTCAAGGACCAAAAACCTTAGATTTAAAAGGCGCGTGTGTTATTGGTAATGGAATTCAATCTATTCCAGTATCCCAGCATAAACAATTGGTAGATTATTATTGTAGAAATACAAAAGATAAAACGGTTTCTATGTTTACCCCAGCATCTGGAGCGGCAACTAGAATGTTTAAGCATTTAATTAACCCAGAAGCCGATAAGGCTCTATATTCTAAGTTTTTAGATGGTTTGGAAAGGTTTGCTTTCCATGCAGAATTAGCAGGTGTGAACTCTGAATCAAAAGATGAGATTACTAAATATATTTTAAGTCCGGAGGGTTTGAACTATGCAAACCTGCCCAAAGCTATGATTAGTTTTCATGAATACAATGGAGCTATTCACAAAGCAATTGACGATCAACTAGAGGAAGGTGTAAAGTATTTAGCTCATGATAACCAATGTGATTTTCACTTTACGGTATCACCAGAGCATAAAGAAATTGTAAGCAACCATTTGGGCAGCGTTATCCAAGTTTTAGAGAAGAAGCATAACTTAAAAATTAATGTTTCCTTTTCATTTCAAGAAAAAAGTACAAATACTATTGCCTTGGACGCGAACAATAATTTGGTGCGAAATAAACAAAATGAATTGTTGTTGCGCCCAGGTGGGCATGGTGCGTTGATCCATAATTTGAATGATATAAACACAGATATCGTTTTCTTAAAAAATATAGACAATATTGCTAGAAGAGATTATCACGATAATGTGGCGAAATATAAAATGATAATTGGCGCCAAATTACTGGAGTTACAAAAAGAAGTATTCTCTATCTTAGAGGAGATAACTGATAATGTTGTTTCAGATAATAGATTAATTGAAATTACTAATTGGATTAAAGCTGTTTTAGGTATTCACGTAGATTCTAGTTCAGAGCAAATAATAGCCGCCCTGAATAAACCAATTCGGGTTTGCGGAATGGTTAAAAATGAGGGTAAAGCAGGTGGAGGTCCTTTTTGGGTAGGTAATTCGGTGCAGATTGTAGAGAGTGCGCAAATGGATTTAGAAAACCCGGAAGTCAAATCTATGCTAGAAAAAGCATCTCATTTTAACCCTGTAGATATTGTTTGTGGGATGAAAGACCATAAAGGTGAAAAATTTAATTTATTAGATTTTACAGATGAGACGGCTTTCTTTGTAAGCGATAAATCATATTTAGGAAAAGATATAAAAGTATTAGAGCATCCGGGGTTATGGAATGGTGCAATGGCTAATTGGCTAACACTTTTTGTGGAAGTACCCGTGTCTACATTTAATCCCGTAAAAACCGTAAATGATTTATTATTACCGCAACATTGCGTTAAATAATTCTGGTTTTTATAGGATGACTTTCATTTCTGAGTTGGTTTAATAGTTGGTTTTCTGATACATATTTAGGCCAGTGATTACACTGATCTTTAGCATTCATGTAAGTAACAATTTCTTGTAACTGAGTTTTCAGAGTAAGTGATTTAGCTTTTCCAAAATTCATAAGTTTTTGAGTAATGATTTGTTTTTTTTCTGGAGGTAACGCTTGAATGTTATAATGGACAGGACGATCTAAAATATTAATATATATATCTTGTTCCGTAATTAGATTGTTGTTAATACATTCAGTAATCAAATCGGGTAGAAATTCAACGTTTAAATTGGAAATGGTTGGGGCAATTTGAATAGAAACATGGGCTAGCTGTTGTACTGAACTAAAGTTGGTAAGAATCTCATTCCAGTTAGAATTGGATCGTACATAACTTGCTAAATCACCCTTGGCATCTAAACTAGCAAGAATTTCCACATGAGTAAAGTGCTTCCATAGATCTAATACTGACTTTCCTTTGTATTTTAAAACGGTGAAGTTGGTATTGTAACGAAGTTTCATTTGGGTGGCTCCGTTTTTTATTAACCAATCCAGTAGTAAATAATGCTCTTCTGTAACTAAAGGCTCGCCACCGGCCAAATAAATTTCTTTAGCCTTAAGTAAATATGGGCCAACCTTTGAAATAAATAAATTAAAATCTTCAATGTTTTTAATCACTGCTTTTTTGCCCTTGTTTGTACCTAGCTTTTTGGCATCTTCAAACCATGAAGAACTCGCTCCATGCCAACATGTACGACACTTTAAATTACAAACGTTTGAAAATCGGATATCGAAATATATGGGTTCAGAATTTTTTCGAATATGGATATTTGGATATTTTTTTAACGTTTCTTGCCTAATACTAGTAGCACCAGAGTTCTCAGAGTTTATGCAAACAGCACATCGTTTGTCAAGAACTCCATTTGCGAATTTTTCTCTTAGTTTATTTATTTGAGTACCATTCCAAATTTCCTCTAACGAATTGGAGTTAATGTTTCCGTATTTAATGTTGGCCACGCAACATGCTTTCGCTACTCCGTTATCGCCTACATGAAAATGAATCCATGGCATTAAGCAAAATGGCTTTTTTAACTCCATAGATGCAAATAAAGCATAATATAGCAATTGAGGTAATTAATAGTTTTCTGCGAATAAAATCAATTCGTAATTATGGAATAGTTATACTTTTGAGAGTATAAAATCCAAGAATGATAACATTAATTTCTCCAGCCAAAACCTTAGATTTTGAAACCGAATTACCGGATTTAAAATCAACAGATTACCTTTTTCAAGAAGAGTCTGCTCAAATAATGAAAAAACTTAAATCACTTTCAAGAAAGAAAATTTCTGATTTAATGTCATTGAGTTCTAGTTTGGCAGACACCAACTATCAACGGTTTCAAATGTGGGATGAAAATCCAGAAAAGAACGCGGTTAGGGAAGCTGTATTTATGTTTAAAGGAGAAGTTTATTTAGGTCTTGATCCTATTTCTCTGTCAAGTACCCAATTAGATTTTGCACAAAGTAATTTGAGAATTCTTTCAGGGCTTTACGGATACCTTAAGCCGCTAGATAAAGTGCAGGCCTATAGATTAGAAATGGGAACTAAAATTTCAATAGGAAGAAAAAAGAATTTATATGAATTCTGGGGAGAAAAGATATCAGACGCCATTAATGAAGAATTGAACCGTGATGAAAAACAATGCGTTCTAAATCTAGCTTCCAACGAATATTCTAAAGCCGCTAATGTTAAATCCGTTAAAGGAAAAGTGATAACACCTGTTTTTAAAGATTATAAAAATGGGAAATTTAAGGTTATTTCTTTTTTTGCAAAAAAGGCTAGGGGAGTAATGGCAAGATGGATAATTCAAAATGAAATTACGGATTCTAATGATGTAGTTAGGTTTAATGAAGATGGCTATTCATTTAATGAATTATTAAGTAGCGACTACCAACCTGTTTTTACAAGAGAGTAGAAATAAAAAAAGGCCATCAAATTAAATTGACAACCTTTTTCCCTAAACTAACCCTAAAACTAAACTGTTTGAATATCGTATGATATTATGGACGCATCTGGATATACGGATTTCCAATACATAAAATCTTGAATAGATTTTAACTGAAAAATAATTCCTTTGCTTATTCTTACCTTAATAATCTCGGTAAGTTGCATTCCTGACTTTGCCATTATTCAATTTTTTGAAAAAACTACCCCGTTTTACCGAGGCAGTTTACCTAAAACATAACCTAGATTTTTCAACCCCTGTTATTATGAAATTATTACTGCGTTTGGATATAAGTTTTTCCAATAATCAAACCTTGTCATATCTTTTAAGGTAATTACGGTTTTATGATCTAATCTTATTTTTATTCTCTTTTTTAGCTTATCTGAAAATGATTCTTTTGATTGTGACATAATTTTTAGTTTTTATTCGTTTAAAGTTGTTTGATTCATTTTACGGGCCCTCTTCAATTTTTGTTTCTAAACCTTTTGTATTTTAACGGTTGTTAACATAAATATGTCAATTCAACCAGAAGCGGGAAAGTGTTAGGTTTCTGATTAATAATTGTTTACGCATGTTTTCATGCGGATATTCACGTAGTAAGAATTCTATATTAGAATTATTGGGTAAGCATTGTGATTGTATAAAACTTCAATTTAGAAAGAGAATAGAATAGAATTTTCAATTAATTTTTTGTAAAAGTGAAATTCCGCATAGCTAACAAAATCTCAAGTAGTTTTGAATGAACTTTTTTATTACGTATATTCGTCAAATTATTAAAACCTAAAAAAAAACTAAATTATGAAAAGAGGTATATTATTTTTAATTATTGCTGCGGTAGGGTTCGGATTTACATCTTGTGATAAAATTGACGAAATTGAAAACTTTGCGGTAGACAATAAATTTGAAAAATCTGTAGATTTAAATATTGGAGCAAATGATCCAACAACTTTTTCAAAAGATATTGTAATTGAAGCTTCTAGTGATCCTGATTTTCAGAAAAATTTATCTAAAATTTCGGGATATTCAGTAAAAAAACTAACTTACAGAATTGCTAGTTTTACTGGTGACGCAAGTATTACAGGAACTGGTGAGTTTACATTTTATAGTGGAGGTGTAGCTTTAGGAGCGCCTGTTGAATTGGGTGTTATCCAATTTCAATCGTTTTTAGAGTCTGGAGAAGAAAAAGAAATTTTTATTAGTGATAATTTAAAAAAGGAAGTTCAAAGTAAATTACTTGCGAGTAACGAAATAACCGTGAATTTCAACGGTGGCGTATCGGGTAATCCAATCGATGCCGAAATAATTGTGGCAATGGAAATTGAAGCTCAAGTAAAAGTGAACTAATAAAATTAAAAATTTTTGTTAAAGTCCCCATTGAATTTCTCAATGGGGATTTTTTTTGGTCTTGACTAAATATACAAGAGTGAATTATTGAATTAGATTTGTGGAATATGGGAAAATTTGTAGGTATTGATTTTGGTATAAAAAGAACGGGTATTGCAATTACTGATGACCTTAAAATAATTGCATCAGGTTTGGAAACTGTGCCTACCGACCAACTTATGGAGTACCTTAAACGTATGGTTAAAGAGGAGCAAATTGAAAGATTTGTTGTGGGACAAGCCATGAGAATGAGTGGGGAACAATCTGCCATTGAAGCCAATATATTAGAGTTTATTGTAGCTTTGGAAAAACACATCCCGAGTGTTCAAGTGCTAAGGCAAGATGAGCGATTTACCTCCAAACTTGCATTTGATGCTATGTTAGCTGGAGGAGTAAAGAAAAAGGATAGAAGAAATAAACAAAAAGGACTTGTAGATAAGGTGAGTGCTACCTTAATTTTGCAGGCTCATTTAGAATCATTATAATCAATGGTATTACCAATTATAGGTTACGGTCACCCTGTTTTAAGACAAGAAACAGAGGAAATAGAGCAGGATTATCCAGTACAAGAACTGGTGAAAAATATGTTTGAAACAATGTATAAAGCTAGTGGAGTTGGCCTAGCTGCTCCTCAAGTAGCAGAACCTATACGTTTGTTTATTGTGGATGGCTCCCCTTTTTCGGATATGGAGGACATTTCCGAAAAGGAGGCTAAGGAACTAGAAACTTTTAAAAAGGTTTTTATTAATCCAATCATAATAGAAGAAAAGGGGAAAGAATGGGCCTTTGAAGAAGGCTGTTTAAGTATTCCTGGGGTAAATGCTGATGTGGTAAGAAAGGATACTGTAGTAATTGAATATTTTAATGAAAAATGGGAGCTTGTAGAGGAAACTTACTCCGGACTTCCAGCCCGTATCATTCAACACGAATATGATCATATTGAAGGGGTTTTATTTCCAGATTTAGTTTCTCCATTGAAGAAAAAATTTCTTTCAAAAAAATTAAATAGAATTTCGGTAGGAGATGTGTCTGCTAATTATAAAATGAAGTTTTCTAAACGTAAAAGATAATGCTAAAAAATAAATTAGATAGAGCTAAAAATGTAGTTGTAATAGGTGTTATATTTATTTTCATGGGTTGTTCTGATTCCAGTTCAACTAGTAAAGAGGAGGGGGCATCTTCAGTTGGTAAACAAGAACAAATTATTACCTATACCTCCGAGTCTTTGGCTGATGAGATAGCTAAAATTGAAATAGAATTAGAAAAACCAAGTGTTCCCAATAAACCAGCAATTAGAGAAAAATTGGTAATGTTTTATCATGATTATTTTAAGCTATTTTTTACTTCTTCATTAGCTCCAGAAATGTTGTTTAAAGCGGGAAATGAATCAGTAAATTTACAAAAATATCAAGATGCATTAAGTTTCTATTCGCTGGCTGAAAAAAATTATCAGGAATATCAAAAACGACCTGAGTGTATTTATTTACAGGGGTTTATTTTTGATACCTACACCAACGAATACGGAAAAGCAAAAGAAAAATACGAATACCTAATTAAACGTTATCCAAAACATGTACTATCTGAACAAGCGCAGCTAAGTTTAGATCACCTAGGTAAAACGGATGAGGATCTAATAAGAGAATTTGAAAAGAAAAATTCTATTTAGAAATTATTTCAGATTTTCAAGTTGAGCTTTGAGCTCTACTAAGGAAATGTTTTGTTTGTATTTGTTGTCATGAACGCTCATGAGCTTTCCAGTTTCCTCAGAAACTAGAATGACAAATGCATTTGTGGCTTCGCTTAACCCAAGCACAGCTCTATGTCTAAGTCCAAATGATTTTGGTATGTCTGTTCTATCTGTATTGGGTAAAATACAACCAGCAGCCACTATTTTTTCTTTTGAAATAATTAACGCACCATCGTGTAAGGCGTTATTTTTAAAGAAAATTGAAGTAAGAAGCTCGGTACTAATGTCTGAATTTATTTGAGTTCCAGTAGAAATTATTTGTTCCAAATCAGAATCATTATCTAATACAATTATGGCTCCTGTTTTAGACTTCGACATTTCTTCAATGGCCATTAATATTTTTGAAATACTTGGAGAAGCCCCTGGTGATTCTTTGCTAATTTTAAACCAACCTTTTGCATTTATATCAAATACAATTCGGTTTGATCCTAGTCTAATTAAAAACTTTCGTAGTTCAGGTTGGAATATGATTACAAAAGCAATAGAGCCCACACCAATAAAAGTACCAATCAAATCAGCAACCAATTCCATATGAAGAGCCAATGTGACTCTCCAAAATATTAATATTACAATAAGCCCTATTAAAATTCTCATCGCTACCGTGCCTCTTACTAAGGAATAGAAGTAAGAAATAAAGAGAGCAACTAAAACAATGTCTAGTACATCAAGCCATCTTACAGATATGAAAAGAAAGGAATTCATTCGGGGCAATATTAAGATATTATTAGACCGGTTTAATTAACTAAAGGATTTTACTTTTTGCCAAAGAATAACGGCTTCCTTGGCCTCTTTTACATCATGAACTCTAAGTAAGTCTGCACCGTTGTTTAAGGCAATGGTATTTAAAACAGTAGTTCCGTTTAATGCCTGATTAGGGGAGATACATAGTTCCTTATAAATCATAGATTTTCTGGAAACGCCAACCAGAATGGGTGCGCCAAACAATTTAAAAGCTGCTAGATTATTTAAAACCTCATAATTATGATCGATGGTTTTACCAAAACCAAAGCCGGGGTCAATAATGAAATCTCGAATACCAGCTTTTTTCATCCCATCTATTTTTTTTGAAAGATCAAAAAGCATTTCGTCTATAATGTTATGGTATGAGGGGTTTTCTTGCATAGACTGTGGCGTTCCCTTCATGTGCATTGCGATATACGGAACATTAAGTTGACTTACTGTTTTCCACATATTAGGATCTAAATCTCCGGCTGAAATGTCATTAACCATTAAAGCTCCTGATTTTATTGCAGCTTCTGCAACCTTAGATCTAAAAGTATCGATAGAAATAATAATTTCCGGAAATTGGGACACACAAGCTTCAATTACTGGAATTACCCGGTTCATTTCTTCTTGTTCTGAAACGTCCTTAGCTCCAGGTCTGGAGGAGTATCCTCCTATATCAATATAATCTGCTCCATCTCTCCGCATTTTTTTAACATTTTTAATTGCTAAATCTAAGTTGTTATTACTCCCTCCATCGTAGAAAGAATCAGGGGTAAGGTTCAGAATTCCCATTATTTTGGGCTCGTTAATATCTTCTAACTTTCCCTGAAAATTTAACGATTTTTTTTTTACGATTAACTTATCTTGCATGCTTTATTATTACAGATTAACGGCTATAATTTTTATTAAAAAAGGATGGAAAAAACCCTTGAACAATACGATTTAATAATATCTAGGTGCAAAGATATTTTTTCTAAAAAAATGAAAGATTATGGAACCGCTTGGCGTGTTCTTCGCGCTAGCTCTATTACTGACCAATTATACATTAAGGCTAAGCGAATCAGCACCATTGAACAAGTAGGAGAATCTAAAGTAAACGAGGGTGTAGTGAGTGAGTACATTGCCATTGTAAATTATTGTGCGATGGGATTAGTACAGCTTGAACTAGGTCCTTCTGATAATGATAAACTCAGTGATGAAGCCGTTTTAAAGTATTATTCTCAACACATTGAAACCGCGAGATCATTAATGATAAACAAAAACTCAGATTATGGTGAAGCTTGGCGCGAAATGCGTGTCAGCTCGATTACGGATTTAATATTAATGAAACTTCATAGAACTAAACAAATTGAAGATAACAAGGGAGCTACGCTTATTTCTGAAGGGATAGATGCCAATTATCACGACATGATGAACTATGCCATTTTTGCAATGATACTATTAGACGAACAAGGAATAAATTAATACATTATGCAATTTAATAAAGAAAACATTTCACGCATCTTGGTGGGTGCATTATTCATTATTTCAGGTTTAATAAAAGCCAACGACCCGTTAGGTTTTTCTTATAAACTAGAAGAGTATTTTGCTTTTGACGTGCTAAATTGGACCATTTTTCAGGGCTCTGAAGTGTTCTTAGCATCATTTATTTCTATTGGCGAAATAGTTTTAGGTGCAGCTTTAATTGCTGGTGAAAAAATTAAACTTTCTGCTTGGCTTCTTTTAATCATGATGATCTTTTTTACCTTTCTTACAGGATATACTGCCATTGGAAATTGGTTTTTCGAACATCCAGAAAGAGAATTTACTCATACAATGGAGTCCTTGTTTGGTTTTGTTGCCAGAGATATTCATTACTTCAAGGATTGTGGTTGTTTTGGAGACGCCATTCCATTCACCCCATGGGACTCTTTTGTGAAAGATATTGTTTTATTTGTATTTACTATCATTATTTTTAAAGGCAGAAACAAGATTTCACCCAACTCCCAAATTCAAGATGTATGGTATTATAGCATTGCTTTTATATTGATTTCCGCATTTTCTATCGGTATGACAAATTGGGTTTTTCCAATTGTTTTTATTTTAATTTTATTCGCGGGAATGCTGATTATTAAAAAGAAAATTGGAGATAATGGAGGATGGTTTATGGGGGCTTTTGCTTTTTTATTAACTGCATTATTCCCCATATATGTGGTAATGTATCTTCCTGTAAAAGATTTTAGACCATTTGCAATTGGAGAAAACATATTGCATAATATGGAGCTGCAAGAAGGAGAGGAGCCACCTCTGTATACTGTAGATTACACCATGAAGAGTAAAACAACTGGGCAAGAAAGTATTGTTTCAGCAATTGATTACATGGCTAAAGAAATATGGAAAGACACGGATCTTGAAATTGTATCTACCGGAGACCAATATTTGTTTAAAGATGGGGTTGTTCCACCAATACATGATTTTGTATTAGAAACCAATGACGGGGAAGACTTAACGTATTCAATACTGTCGGAGAAGAAGGTTTTCTTGTGGATTGCCTATGATTTGGATTTCACTAACGAAGGTGCGCAAATTCAGGTTAAAAAAATTATTGATGGATGTTTACAAGATGGAATCCCCGTTTATGTTTTATCGGCTAGCGGATTTGAAGATTCACAGAATTTCAAACAGATTCACAACCTAGATGTGGAGTTTTTAACCTGCGATGCAACTACTTTAAAAACCGTAATAAGATCAAACCCTGGGTTAGTAATTTTGGAAGAGGGAGTGGTTAAGGAAAAAATTCCATTTAGAAGGGTAGGTGATTATTCTACTCTAAAAAATGATATAAAATAACTAATAATGAGAAATAAAATTGTAGCCGGAAACTGGAAAATGAATACAACACCTATTGAAGGTGTAGCTTTAGTTTCAGATGTTTTAAGTCAGATAAAAGGCGTTGACTTGACGCATACCAAAGTGGTTTTTGGAGCGCCTATGGTAAGTATTACTTCTGTGGCTAGTGTGGTGGGCGACACCCCCAATATTCATGTTTCATCGCAAAATATTTCGTCTTACAATAAAGGCGCATATACGGGTGAAACAAGTGCCGAAATGTTGAAGGCTGCCGGTGCTACCATGGTGATTATAGGACATTCTGAGCGTAGAGAATATTTTAATGAACATAATGATGTATTGGCAATTAAAGTAGATAAGGCCTTAGGGGCTGATTTGACGCCAATTTATTGTTGTGGTGAAGTGCTAGAGGATAGAAAAAATGGGAATTATGAATTCGTATTAAAATCTCAAATTGAAGAAGGTCTTTTTCATTTATCTGAAAATGAAATTAAAAAGGTGGTGATAGCTTATGAGCCAGTTTGGGCTATTGGCACAGGCGAAACAGCAACACCAGAACAAGCTCAAGAAGCACATTTGTTTATTCGCAATTTAATTTCCAAGAAGTATGGAAAAGATGTTTCCGAATCCATTAGTATTCTGTACGGTGGTTCCATGAAGCCTGGAAATGCAGCTGAACTTGTTGGCATGCCAGATATTGATGGAGGACTTATAGGTGGAGCTTCTTTACAGGCAGAAGATTTTGTAAGTATTATTAAGGCGGTGTAATACATGAATTATATTGAGGTAGAATTTTCTATAACGCCATTCGAGCCATGGTCTGATGTGTTATCAGCAGAATTAGGTGAAATTGGATTTGAATCTTTTTTAGAAGAGGACGGAAAACTTAAAGCATATGTTGAAATAGATACTTTTGACGAAAGTAAACTTAAAAAAGTAGACTCTTTTTCCAATGAAAATGTGTCCATTTCATATGAGTTTAAAGAATTGGAACAGCAAAATTGGAATCAGCAATGGGAACAGAATTTTAGCCCTGTTTTTGTAGATGATGAAATTTGCGTTAGAGCCACCTTTCATGAACCTGCCCCAGAGTTTAAGTATCAAATTGTGATTGATCCCAAAATGTCTTTTGGTACGGGGCATCATTCTACAACGCATTTGGTTTTATCTGCTATGAGAGAAATTGATTTTGAAAATAAGTCGGTTTTAGATATGGGATCTGGAACTGGAGTATTAGCAATATTTGCCGCAATGAAAGGAGCCAAACCTGTGTACGCAATTGATATTGATGAATGGTGCAGTATTAATGCTAAAGAAAATGCAGAAAGAAATGGTGTGAGCCATATTCAAATATATCAGGGTAGTAAAGAACAAATAGCAGACAAAAAGGTTGATGTATTGTTGGCGAACATTAATAGAAATATTCTTTTAGATCAAATGGCAACCTATTCAAAAGCCATAAATTATGGAGGTGAACTACATGTTTCTGGGTTCTATAAATCTGATGTGGATGTTTTGGTGCAAGAAGCTAAAAATAATGGATTGAAATTTGTTAAAAGTAATTCTCGTAATGATTGGACTACCATAAAATTTGTAAAAGTTTAAGATGAAGAAATACCTTCTAATTTTCAGTGTTATTCTTACTGGTTCTCTGGTTTTTGCTCAAAAATCAGATGGGCAATTTTCGTATGATTATGAAAAATTTCCTAAGAGTATTGGAGCCTTTTTAGAAAAGTCTAATAAATCAGAAAGTGGGTTAATTGCAAAGGAATTAGAAAAGGTGTGGATGTCTGGATTTTATTCCACAGAAGAACAAAAGCGAATAATTGATGAAACTAACCAATTGATCAAAATTCGAATGAAAAGTTTTCCGGATATTGCCTCCTTCATGAAAATGATAGCCGGGTATCCAGAATCAGGAATGGATAAAAACCAGTATGCCACATGGTTAGATATTCTTGAAGATTATTCAGAAAATGCGGCTAAAAAGAAACAATTATCTAAATTACTTGCATTTTCTAATAGTTTTTTCGACACCAAGTCTCTTTTTAGAACTAATTCAAAATCTGTTGATTGGAGAGTGAGTAACTATGATTTCCAATATAAAACAAGTGAGAACTCGGTAAAATTGGTGTTTGAAAAAATTAACCTTACCTGCCATACAAAGGGTAATTTCTCTGAGATAAAAAGCACTTCTGGAGAATACGATTTGTTTGCTAACTTATGGATAGGTAATAAAGGAAAGGTAACTTTTGAAAGGGCTGCGGTTGACACCAACGAAATTTGGGTCGATATTAATTCCTATCAAATAGGTATGAAACATTCTGCATATAACGCAGATTCAGTTATTTATCATAACCCCAAATTTTTGTCGGAACCACTTTTAGGAGAATTAAAAGATAAAGTTTTAGCCAAGCAAACGAGCTCAAAAGTGAGTTATCCTAGGTTTCAATCATATAATGTTCATATTCCCATTAATAACTTGGTTAAGGATGTAGATTATTTAGGTGGTTTTTCACAACAAGGAGGAAAAATAATTGGAACAGGAACAGATGCCGATCCAGCAACCTTAATTTTTGACAGAGAAGGGAAGCCCTTTATGCGAGTCTCGGCTAAAAGGTTTTTAATGAAAATTAATACCACATCGCCAGATAGTCTAAGCGTAGATGAAAATTTAGAAAAAAAGAAAAAAGTTAGAAATAGTATTGTGTCTTCTGATGCCCGTGTAGTTATTTATCTAGACGGTGACTCCATAATGCATCCCGGGTTAAAATTAAATTTCTATACAGATGAGAGATTAGTAAACTTGGTTAGGGTTAGAGGTGAAATGTCGGAAACCCCATATTTTAACTCTTTTCATAAAATTGAAATGAGATTCCCGGTGATGAACTGGAAAATGGATTACCCCATTATTGATTTTACATCCCTAAAAATGGGGTCGGAAAAGTCCGCAACATTTGATTCTGAAGGTTTTTTTAGAAAGCGGAGCTATGAAAACTTACAAGCGTCTAGTAGTTGGCATCCATTAGCAAGAATGAAGGGGTGTGCAACTAAATACGACACTAATGTGCTGTCGTTAAATGAAATAACGGGATGCTTAAAAATACCGGTTACAGGGGTAGAGCCAATGCTTTTAAGGTATACAGTTATGGGATATTTATCGTACAACAAAGATATTAAAGAAGTAACTCTATATCCAAAGCTATTTCATAGTGTAAATTCCTATTCAGGTAAAGAAGATTATGATGTGATTCGTGTTTATTCTGATGGTTCTAGATCTTTAAACGGGAAGAACGCAAGCCTAAATTTAATGAACTTTGACTTAACTATTTTTGGAGTTAACAGTGTTACATTGAGTACAAATCATAAGGTAAAGGTGTTACCAGATTCTGGAACTATTGTGATGAAAAGAAATCGTGACTTTGATTTTAACGGAATAATAGCATCCGGAAAGGTAGATTTTTACGGACATGATTTTTCCTTTAATTATGACGAGTTTAAATTAGAAATGCCGGTATTAGACTCCATGCAAATTTGGGCCACTACGGATGAAGTAGATAAAAATGGGTATAAAATGGAAGCTAGAGTTCGTACTTTAATTGAGTCGCTAACAGGAGATCTTAAAATTGATAAACCCAATAATAAATCCGGTAGAAAAGAAATTCCGGAGTATCCAATTTTTAAATCTGAACAAGAGTCGTATGCTTATTATGATAAGCGTACCGTTTTTAATAAAGTATATAAAAGAGATGATTTTTATTTTACGCTTGACCCATTTGAAATTGATTCTTTAGATAAATTCAGAAACGAAGGAATTGCCTTTGAGGGAGTCCTTTCTTCAGCAGGAATCCTACCAGATATTAGAGAGTCTCTAACCCTTCAAGATGACTACTCTCTAGGGTTTAAGGTTATTGCCCCTCTGGGTGGTTATTCTTTGTATGGAGATAAAGGAACTTTTAAAAACGAAATTCATTTATCTGATGAAGGTTTAAAAGGAGATGGTTTTATTAAATACATTACTTCTACGGCTGCTTCTGAAGATTTTTACTTTTTCCCAAAAGAAGTTCAAGGTATTACCCGTTCAGTTGAAATTGAAGAACAAATGGGAGCAGTGGAGTATCCAAACGTTTCTACAGATACTACTAAACTACGATGGATACCTTATCAAGATGAGTATTTCTTAAGTTCAATGAAAGGAAAATCGCCTATTGGAATGTTTGGTGGAAACGTTCAACATAGGGGAAGACTAAAATACACACCAGAAGCACTTACTGGTAGAGGAATTAGTGCTTTTGAAGGTGCTAAACTTCATTCAGACTCCATGATTTTTAAATTTTATGACATTCATGCAGACACGTCATTTTTTGAACTTCTAAAAGGAGGCTTTGGAGCATTGCAATTTTCAACAGAAAATGTTAAAGCTGATATTAGCTTTAAAGATAGAAAGGGAGAATTTGTGTCTAACAGTGGGGCTAGTTTAACCAGTTTTGGTGAAGTTCAATATCAGGCACTATTAGATAAATTTACCTGGTTTATGGATAAAGAGGAATTAGAAGTTTCTGCATCAGGTAAAACAATCGACAGAGGGGCAAATGAATTGCAAATTGAAGGTGCTGAATTCGTTTCTATTAACCCAATTCAAGATTCTCTAAGGTTTAACGCGGTGAGTGCTAGGTATAAATATGCCGATGAAAATGTGAGTTTACAGGCTCGTAAAGTAAAACTAATTAATGTAGCTGATGCTGAAGTAATTCCTAATAACGGAAACGTAACTGTGTACAAAGGTGCGGTTATGGAAACTCTTGATTCTTCTATCATTATTGCAAATACAGAGTTAAGGTATCACAAAATATATGATGCAAAAACAAATGTATTGGGCAGATGGAAATTTAAGTCTTCTGGTAAATACGATTATGTAGATGAAAATGGGTTAAAACAAGTCTTAGAAATGACCTCGGTAGGTGTAGATACCACTCGGCAAACGTTTGCAGAAGGTATAATTTTAGAAGACGATGACTTTTCGCTTAGTCCAATGTACCGCTACAGGGGCAAGGTGAATCTTAAAGCAAATCGTAAAAACTTAACTTTTGATGGTTATGGTAAATTAGTTCATGAATGTAAAACCATTCCTCCGCTATGGTTCTCGTTTAACGGAGAAGTGGATCCTAATGAAATTGTAATTAATATTGATGAGAATATATTAGATAATGATGGAGAAGCTCTTTTTGCTTCAGTAGTGATGCCTCGAGATTCTAATGATATGTATGGGGCTTTTATTAACAGAAAAAGAAGCTACAGAGATGTTCCGGTTAGTTTAGCTACCGGATATATGGAGTTTGACCCAGGTGCAAGAAAATACAGGATTTCTAATCTTCAAAAACTAAACGAATCTTCATACCCAGGCAATTATGTGGCAATTAATACCAAGGATTGTTCATTAGAAGGCGAAGGAAAGCTAACCTTTACCCAAAAAACGCATAGGGTTGATGTTCAGGCCGTTGGTAATTATACATTTAATAGTGTTAATAATAAGTCTGAATTTCATACCTCTATGTTGGTTGACTTTTTGTTTGATGATGGTTTGATGGGGGTTATATTGGCTGATGCTCAAAAAATGGAATTGGAGCCAACTGAGCCCAATGCCAATTATGAACTAACATTAAGAGAGTTGTTGAAGAAAGAAGATGCTGATGAGATGATTAGTAAAATGGGGTTATCTAAAGCGGTTAAAATTCCGAATGAACTTAGAAGTACTATTTTCTTTAATCAGTTAACCATGTTTTGGAACGAAGACACCAAGTCATACATGTCAAAAGGTAAATTAGGTATTGGTAATTTTGGAAAAACTCCAGTTAACATGCAATTTGATGGAGGAATAGAATTAATACAAAAAAGAGGATTAACAGATATTACCATCTATTTAGAAATATCGTCTAGTAAGTGGTATATTTTTAATTACCGTGCATCCACAGGAATGATGTTAGTATTTACTTCCAATAAGGAGTTCATAGAAAAAATGCGAGAAGTAAAATCAGATAAACGAAAAATAAAAAGAGAAGGAGATAAATTAGGTTATATATATCAATTGGGTTCTAAAAGCCAACGTTCTAAGTTTTTACTAAGAATGGAAGATGCGAAATTGAAAGAGTAATTTGCTAATTTATAGTGAATTAGAAGGGGGCTGAGTAACTAAGTAGAGCTTAATTAACATTTTTTTGTGTATATCGTGTTGATAACTTGTTAATAAGTCAAATTTTAACCTATATTTGGCCCTTCATGCAAGTAACAGAAGTAATATTAGTTTCATTTTTGGTTTGGCAAATAAGTGCCATGCCTATTCCAGTTTGGATGGCTACCGCTTTTTTTGGTGTGGATGCAGAAGATTACAATGCAAAAACTGGATGGGCGGAGAATAAGTTTTCGTTTGAAAATCATAAATGGAGCATTCTTATTTTCTTTTTAGAATTTATTAAAGGGCTTGCAGGTATGGCGGTCCTTAGTTTAGTAGCAGAAAAAGAAGTTGTTTTATTTGGCTTGGTTCCGTTTCAATATCTTTTGGCGGTGTTATTTGTTATTGGGCATAGTTTTCCGGTGTACAACGAGTTTAAAAGAACACATAGTTTAGGCGCCTATTTTGGAGTTTTTGCAGGATTATGGATGATTCCATCCTTGATAGCAACTTGTGTTTTTCTTGTATCTTGGTTTATTAGTAAAAAAGTTGGTATTACTTCTCTACTTATGGCTCTAGGTAGCCTTGTTATTATTACTTTTATATTTATTGATATCAAAGCGCTGGTAATTGCAAGTGCTCTATCTTCCTTGCTTATTTTAAGTGTGTTACCTCAAAAATTAAAGGTGGTTAGAGCGTAAGCGCTTGTTTGTTTTAACAAATTGACCATTTTTATGTCTCAAATTTTTCAAAAATATTGTGCTGCATTTCTTTTTGCGGCTCTTTTTGTTTTTGCCTCCCCGCTTTTTTCTCAAAACAATAACGTAAATGATGTTCAGAAAACGGCAAATGAGCTTTTTGAACAAAAGAAATATGCAGAAGCCAAAGAACTGTATTCTCAATTAGTATCACTATACCCTAAGGACGAGAATTTCAATTATCGCTTTGGAGCATGTATGTTGTTTGTGGATGTAGATAAAACCTACCCGCTAAAGTTTTTAGAGTATGCAGTAAGTAAACCAAATGTAGATATCGATGCTTTCTATTTTTTAGGGAAAGGATACCACTATAATTATCGATTTGATGAGGCCATTGCGTATTTTAATAAATACAAAAGCAAATTAGATGTAAAGGAAAAATTTAAATATCCGGTAGATCATGATATTAGGTATTGTAAAAACGGAAAGTCTCTATTGGTTAATATTACAAACCCACTCGTAATTTCAAAACGTAAAGTATCTGCCGCAGATTTTTTTACATCGTTTAAGTTATCAAGCATGGGAGGGAGGATGCTCTATGCTCCCAAAGAACTTCATTCTAGTGTAGACAAGAAAAAGGGGTATTTGCCTGTAATGTATAAAAATTCAAATAGCAATTATATTTACTATAGTAGCTATGGTAGCACAGATAAAAATGGATTGGATATTTTTAGAGTTCATGTTTCAGATAACGGGATTATTGGCAAGCCTGTTAGACTGCCCGAAAGTATTAACACCCAGTATGATGAAAGATTCCCGTTTCTAACGGAAGATAAAACTACATTTTATTTTTCCAGTAGCGGACACAACAGTATGGGAGGGGCCGATATATATATGGCAAATTACGATACTGTTTCTAACAACTATTCTCAGGTTACAAATTTGGATTATTCCGTAAATACGCCTGATGATGATTTTATGTATGCCGATGTAGGAGATGGAGTTGCGTTCTTTGCTTCTACTAGAAATAGCGAAAAAGGAAAAGCTTATGTGTACAAAATTAATTCTAAAAGAAAGGCATTTAATATAGCAGTTCTTGCAGGAAATTTTGACTCCAAAAACACCCGGTCTTGTAAAATTACCGTGGAAGACCTTGATGAACATGTAGTTGTAGGCTCATTTAATACGAACAAAAAATCTGGAGAATATGTTATGCGCCTACGAAACGGAGGTAAGTATTCGTTTTTAGTAGAGCCTTATGGGAGTCAAACAGCTTATAAAGGTAGGGTGGAGCTCCCTATGCTACAAGATATTAAATTATTGAAACAAGAAATTGAAATTGTTTATGAAGAAGATTCAGAAAAACTGGTTATTCGAAATCTTTTTGAAGAAGTAATAAATCCAGAAGATCAAAAAGTTATTGCACAAGTGTTGGTCGAAAATGCGGATATTGAAGAAGAGAAGGAGCCTGAAATTACAATAGGGGCTTCTGAAATGATTACCGAGATTGAGAATTTAATTTCAAAACAAGAAGAGTCTATTATTGAACTACAAAATAAAGGTACTGCGAGTTATAATTTGGCAAATCAAAAGCGTGAATTGGCTCATAAAGATTTGGAGGTTGCAGATCAATTAGAAAGTCAAATAAGTATTAATGACCAAAGCCCTGAAAACCAATCCAAACAAAAAGAGTTTGCCGACTTAATTCAAGACGCAAAAATCCACTCCATAGAAGCCGAAACGGCCTATAATTTGGGCCTGAAATATGAATCCAAAATTTCAGAAACGCAATCGGCAATTAATTCTTCATCGGGAACCCTTGTAAGAATAAAGGAAGCTAATGAACAAGGTAACCAAGCAGAGGTTTTAGCTTTATATACTGCGTTTAATAATGAAAAAGCTGAAATTGATGTGGATGGTTATTCTAAATCCATTAATACTAAGTTGAGTACTGAAAAGTCTCAAATGAACACAAGCCTCAAAAGTGCAGAATCTATTGAACAGCAGCAACTGGAGTTAAAATCTGAAATAAAAGCTAAAAAAGCAGAGTTATTAGCTACAAAAAAGAAAAAAGAAAAGGAAGAAATCCAATTGGTTATCAATGCTCTTGAAAATGACTTGGAACCTTTAGAGAATGAGAAGAATAAAAAATTAGAAGAGGCAGCAAGTCATGAAACTACTATTAACCAGTTGAAAACAGAACAGGACTTATTGGTAGAGCTTAATAATATTCCATCTTCTGGAGAAAATACAGCAAACAGTATTGAGAATGATGAAAAACAAGCTATGCTGGCTTCTATTAAAGCCACCACTCAAGAAATTGAAGCATTAGAGAGCGCTAAT
>JBMYWA010000013.1:0-39866 GCA_049606935.1 Salibacteraceae bacterium | reverse complement strand
TTATTTACATCAACTTCTGGATTTTTCTTAACTTCCATTTATATCCAATTTTTAAGTTTGCTAAAATAGCAAGAATATTTCTATTATAAGTAGCGCTAATGTTACTTTAACGCAAAATTTATGGGAATGACATAATAAACCCTTACCTTTTTCCCTCCTTGTCTTCCAGGTTCCCAGGTTGGCATTTGCGATATTACTCGCTTTGCTTCCTCGTCAAATCCATATCCTTGAGGATTTAACACCTCCACATCAGACACAGATCCATCCTTATTAACGATGAATTGAACGTAAAGTTTGGCCTCTATTCCATTTTCTAGAGGAAAAGTTGGGTATTGAGTGTTTTTTGCCAAATACTCATACAATCCCGGTTCAGAACCCGGAAAAACGGGCATTTTCTCGGCAAACTTTATTGGTGTATTCTCTGCAACAACTGGTTCGGGAGGTAGGACAAATACATTTTGCTGAGGTTCTGGAGCTACCACAGGTTCAACTATTGGTTCTACGATAGGCTCAATAATTGGATCTGGAGATGGCACAGGAGGTAATGGAGCTACAGGTGGTGGAGGGGGAGTCTTTGGTTTTGGTAGTGTAACTGGAGGTAATTCATCAGGTAATACAAATACAACCTCTCCTTTATCTTCAATTACTGGAGGGTCAACAGAAGTTCTGTATTCGAATGCAAGTAGGGTGGTACTGAGCGCAACAATTAAACCTATAAGGAAGTATTGTGGCGATTGTCTTCTGTAATCTTTGCTTGGGGATTTTTTTTGTTCCATGTTGTAAAGTTTTTAGGAGATCCATAAATAATAAAAAACAGAATTACGCCTATCAAACTGCCAATGGAGTTGGCAATAAAATCGGCAAACTCTGCGGATCTAGAAACAAACTTCGTGCCTTGAATTATTTCAACCATTCCACCATACGGAATAGCTATAACTAAAGCCATGAAAATTGGGTTCTTTTTTAGAAAAGAAAACTGTGATTGCCGTAGGTTACCGACAATTAATAGAAATGTAAAAACGCAGTAGAAGAAAAAATGCACTGCTAGGTCAATATTGGTTAATTCAGTTTTTGGAAATTTACTTCCGGGTAAAAAACTGAGCACCGCTACAAGCAATGCCCAGATTATTGTGGCTTTGTTTTTAGATAAATACAAAGCTTAATATTTTTTATCCTGCAATTAATGCTTCGTAAGCAGCGGCATCCAATAAATCATCTATTTGTGAAGCATCAGAAATTTTCACTTTTACCATCCACCCTTCGCCATAAGCATCTTTATTAACGGTTTCTGGAGCATCTTCTAAATCTTCGTTAAACTCCAAAACTTCTCCTGAAAGAGGCATGAATAAATCTGAAACTGTTTTTACGGCCTCCACAGTACCAAAAGTTTCTTCACGATCTAGTGTATCACCTTCTGTATCTACTTCTACATAAACAATATCACCCAATTCACCTTGAGCATAATCAGTAATTCCAATAGTAGCTACATCGCCATCTATTTTAATCCATTCGTGATCCTTTGTGTATTTCAATTCTGTAGGTACTCCCATGATAATTTATTTTAAAGTTTTCTATTCCAATTTGAGATTCAAATATATTATTTTTTCCTATCCATTCAGGTTAAAGCGAATACTAAATCCACCGTTTGTAGTCGAGTTAGGGTAAGATAACGAGATAACTGGAGTATTAGAAATGTAGTCAAAAAACAATCTTAAGGTTAGTTTTCTACTTAGCTTATAATCTCCGGTTAATTTTAATGACAAGGTGGTTTGTCCGTTGGTTGGGTTGTTTGGATTTATCTCTGTATCTAACTCTCTGGTAATACTCAAATTCTTACGTATAGAGAAATCACCTCGTACCTTAAAATCACTTTTTAAAGTTTTCCTTTTTACCTTGGATTGGAAAGGTGCTTTTAATTGTTTGAAGGTATAGCCAAGGCCAAGAGTAAATTCATTTCCTCTTACCTCCATTACTTGCAAGCTACGAGTACTTAAATTAATAGTTCTGTCTTTTTTAATTTCAAACCTTAATTGCACCGAATTTTTCAAAGTCACATCTACGTTAATTAATGGGCTAAACGACTCTCTAATTGTTACCCCATTAAAATTGTTTTTTGCCACAAAATTATTGTACAAAGTGCTATCCTCTCGAACCGTGGTAAAGCCATCTTGATTTTCATCATCATATAACACATTTGAAGTATATCCTCCAATAATGTAACTTGATTTATATCCGGAGGAAATACTAATATTTCTAAACTTCTTTTTTAGAGCCGGAATTTTGGCTAAACCAGTATAGGTAAGACGGATATTAGGGATATACATTTTTGAAAAAATATTGGTGCTATACGTCTCTGCATTTTTTCCACTATAAGCGGCCAAGAATGCAGGTATTAAAACATCAGAATGATTTGGTCCAAATCCATCATAATAACCTCCTGCAACTTCTCCTTTAGAATAAGCAGAATCATTCTTAGATATTGATTCTTCACCTAATCTAGCTGAAATAATTGCTCTGTTAGCCGAAAATTCCTCAAAGGCTTCACTTACATAATTATCTCCATCTTTATCAAAAGCAGTGTTCATCATCCAAAAGGAAGTAGTGAAATTACCTTGAGTTATTGGACTTTCTTGTCTAAAACCTGGCACATCATTTCCAAACTTATCTACATAAAGAGAGTCATAATATCTATTATAAGTAGAGTAACTATGTACATCATTCCAATTTGTATTTAGTTCTACCCTAAAATCTCTTAACGGTTCAATAGTTAGTTTTAGATTTAATTTTTCTCCATATGTTTCTCGGTACTGATTATTAAACTCGGTGTTTTTGACCAGCCAATCATTACCAATGGCATGAGTTAAATAATTAGCTGAATCTCCAAAGTTACTTTGCTGACCAAATACAAATCCCCAACCAGGAGCGTTGAAATCAGAGTTCATACCCATTGCTTCAGTTTCTGGAATATAACCGGGTAACATGATTCCGCTAGTACGGCTATAACTAACGTTACCTTTTCTTATCATCATTAATACTCTTGCAAAGCCATCCACAAAAGCTGGTGGTCCATCCTTTTTAGGTTTCTTAGTTTTTCCACCGGCAGTATCTTTGGGGTTTTGGCTTGTTTTGGTTCTTGAGGTGGAGGAATTCCGTTTCTTTTGGCCAGGCCTTTTGGAGTTCACCTTTTTTAAGTACTTGGATTTATTGTAGAGATTAACAAAATTTAATGTTCCGTTTAGCTGCAAGTTTTGGGTGTTTTGAATGGTGTTTTTATTACTCTCCTCTACAATTAATGGTCCTCTTAACCAACTGTAAGTGGATCCATATTTAAAGTTAGTGCTGGTCCAGTCTAAAATTGGAATTTTGTTAATAGGAACGGTCCAAGCCAAATTAAATGCATGATTATAATTTAAGGTTTTACCAAAATCACGTAAACTAGCCTTAACAGTATCTGCCCAATTTGTACTGTCTTGAGGTCTATTAGCAGTTTCTTCAATTAAAGATTTATTTCTGGCATTAAAGTCAACTTTCAAATTACGAGTTAAATCCCATCTTATAGCATACCGTCTATTCCAATCAAAGGTTTTATTCACATAAACTGGTATATCATTTAATAATTCTGGGTTATTATTTCTTGTTTTAGATTCTTGGTAATACCTGTTCACATCTGTAGAAAAGGAGTAAGATTTTGGCACGGGGTAGAAATTAAAACTATTGATTAAGTCTAACCATTTTGTACTGTTCAGAACTTTACTTTTTGCAAAAGGTTTAATGTTTTTAGGAGATGCAGAGAAATTATAGGCAAGCCCACCTTTGTAAGTTTTGGCATTATTAAACTCGGTTTCAAAATCATGCATTTCGGTAGAGTTATAGGAGTAATTCACTGCAAAATTAGAAATATCATAGGCCTTCTTTTTCTTTTTGGCATTCGTTTTTTCTTTCCTAACATTGGTGAAGTTCAAACTTTTTCTGGTTACCACAGTTTGCTGAACATTCCGAACCGAGTCTTGTTGCTTCCCAGCTGGAAAAGCCTCTTTCACATATCTATCAAATTTAATATCTGGTGCTAATGGTGCGTATTGCGGCTTAACTACACCAACGGTATATCCCACATAAGTAGGTATTTTTACACCAGATTTCTTTCCAAAAAACTTACCCAGTTCCATGTTAGCTTGAATATCTAAATCTTGTCTTGTTTCACGCTGACGTTCACTAATTTTCTTTTCAATACTACCCCAGCCAGGTGTACTCATGCTACCCGAAATAGAAACATTTGCAAAATCGGCAAGTTTAGCATTTGCAGTCACAATAGATGCCCAACCACTTTGATCATCGAAATCACTTAATCTTAACTCATTAAACCAAATCTCTGCACACTTTCCTTCTCCATCATCATTTGGATCTCCAGCAACTTTTCTTGGGTTTCGTACCCCTAACATGATTGTTTTTACTCCATTCAAGGAAGGGTTACCCACAATTGTAACCTTAGCTTTACCAATTTGGAGTGCGTAGGGTTTGGTGTAATCAGGAACCGCTCCTGATAATATTGCTTCTTTGTTTCTTTGAATTTTTAATTCTGTAAAGTCGTTTAATGAAACCTCCATATTGTTTGCTTCTGGCCAAACTATTGAGCGTTGAATATCATCATCTCCATTGTATTGACCAGCAGGAGTTACTTTTAGAGGTATTTCATATTCGTAATAATTGTTTTCGAAATCTGTACCAACACGCATAAATGCAACCAAATCGTTATCGTTTACGGGGCTCTCACTTACGTAAGATTCTGCATGAACAAACATTTTTATGGTGTTATACGAAAGCACATCTAAATCAAACGAACGAAAAACTGCACGACCTTGTCCGTCTGGCAATTCACAAATGTTTAACGCTAACGACTGCTCATTTAGTTGGTTCAAATTAGTTGAACCCACATTAGTTTCTCTTTGAATATACGGAGGTAGTACATAGTTTACCGGCTTTTTAGATGAGTTTACCTCAATGTTAACCGCAGACACATCAAAATTGGTAAAATCGTCACCCAAAATATAATCACCAGGGTATTCTAGTGTTCCATCAAATTTTCGCCATTCTCCACGTACTAATTCGAATCTCGCTAAACGTAAAATAGATCTATGCTCAAATCCTCTCATGAACACTCTCATAAAACGGATAGAGTTGAAATCTCTGGCCCCTCCGAACGATTTACCTTCACGAATTGGAATTTTCAATTGATACCAGTCAATCTCTCTTGTTCTACCATCTTTGGTTGGAACTTCAGCGGTTCTAACATCTGTAATGTAATTCTTTCCAATATTTGCTTTATTAAAATCGGAACGGCTAACTTTTACTTCGTATTGCCAATAAGATTCCGTTTCATCAATATTTTTATCCTTGTTGATATCTTCTTGGTTAGGTCTAGTTGAACCTACCGCTGCACCCCCATCTGTCCCACTAATTGGAGAGTTTCCTTCGTAGCCATTAAACCTTTTGTATCTGGTTAACACATCCGCCTCTGCATTATCATAAACGTCTGATCTAAAATATTGGAAGTTATCCTGGGAAATATCGCTAGCTAAATTTGGGATTCCGGCAACATTATTTGCATAAGTATCAAAAAATTGCGCCTCTTCCACATTTCTTAAACCATCCAAACCAACATCTTGGTACTGACGTGCATCTGGATCATTATCAAAACCATCAACAATTTGATTACCTGGGGTATAACGTCCCCAATTGGTGGTGTATTGTTCTGTTGTAATATCGGTAGGTGGGATAGATATTCCATTTTCAAAAAAGTTTCTACCATCTCTTTGTACATCTTCAGACACAGATCCTAGGTTAATAAATAAACTTCCATCATCATCCCCATCTTCGTAATCATCATTAAATGGATCCATTACCCAAATTTGGATGTATTCAATGTTTAAGGCTTCAAAATTTTGCTGGGTAATTTTTCTTTGAATTCCTCCCCAGCGGGTTTCTGGTGCTAACAACGTACCATCTGCCGTATTGATTCCTTCACTATATTTGGTTCCTGTTGAATCCGTACCATCAAAATCATAATTATTTTGACCTTTTTCATTTGGGTAAAATGCCAAATCAAGGGTTGGTATATTTTGATTTTGAACGCTACTTACTTGTTGCTTTTCGAATACTTCAGTTACGGTAACTTCACGCATAAAGTGGTTACTAGTCATTGCTGGGTCATTTTTTATGTGTGCCGGAGTACGAGAGTCATCTCTAAAAAACAAGGGGTCAATGGTATACCATGAAAGTCGGGCTCTGTTAAAACCAAGAGCTACGTTATTTACCAAAGTAGCTTCAGGAAAAACATTGGGTTGGTTTTGCGGGATAGAGGCCAAAGACCATGATGTTCTTTGCCTTAAGTCAATGGTAGATTGGCTACCTTCAAAATCATCAATGTATGAAGTTCCGGCATCACCAATAGCCTTTGAATGCCCAGGAATAAACTGTGCAAATTCACCCGTTATTTGGAAGCTTGATTTTTCTTTCGTATCAATTCCAGGCAGCTTATCCACAAATCTTGTAAGCCATGGAGAATCAGATCTGTATGTTCCATCCACGCCCCATACTGTGTTTGATATTGGCTCATCACCATAACTGGTTTTCTGGGTAAGCGGACGCTCCCTTAAATTCATAATTGTACCACCAATCAAGAAGTCTTTATTAATTTTATAATCAAACCTCGCGGCCATCATAGTTTTGGTTTGGATATTAAATAAAGAGTTACTTTCAAGGGATATTTTAATAGGAATTCCGGATTCTAATAAACCTTGATTAAGAATTTTTACGCGGCCTAGATTATAGTCTACCGTGTAATCTGAACCTTCCACTAACTCCCTACCTCCAGCAGTAACCTTAACAGATCCTTCAGGAATTTGCATAGCCCCTACAGATATGTCTGAGCTAACTGAGGATTCATATTTTCCTTTAAAATAAAACCTGTTTTTGTTAGGAAATTTAGCCTTAGCATCGGGTTGTGTATTTGAATACAAAGAGTCAAAGGCATAGGTTTCAATAAATTCAGAGTTGCCCTGTGAAATTTCATGAATATAACTACCAAAAGGTTCCAATACAGGGAAAAACACCTTTCCATTTCTTGGATTAATGTAGGGTAGATGTGTAGGCGCTGAAAGAAAATCAAAAACTCCATCGGGAGTTGGGTTCATGTTTCTATCCATTTTATCCAAATTCATAACTTGAATTAATGGTTTGCCTGAAACTTCGGCCGATCCGGTTGGTAGGTAGTTAGTAGGAACACCCGTTTTTCTATCTAAATACCAAATGTCGAATTGAAAATTATTTGCTTGTATTTGATAAGCCCCAATCGAATAAACGTTTTTCATCATTAAGTCCCACATTGGTGATGAAGTATTTATTTTAGAGCTCTTAAGCATTTTAGTGTAAATGGCACTTTCGTTCACTACATCTGTTGAAAATTCACCTACTTGGTAAACTTGATCTTGATATGAGTACTGGAAAGCTACAGATAATACCTGATTAGGCTGCATTTCACTATTCAATGAAATTACCCCTAGTTGTGGGTTGAAGGAATAGTCCTTATCTGTTAGTAACCGTGCTAATCCTATTTTTTGATAATCTTCTTGAGAAATGTATCCCAAAGCTTCTAACGCAGGTGATGCTTGAGTATAACCTCTAACGAAATTATTATTATTCACATCTTGATACAATGAATTGGAGTTATTATCTGGATATTGATTACCGTTAAATGTAATTGGTCCTTGACCATTTTGATTGAAAACCTTGTTTGGGTCAGACTCACCTAAATCTTGAAAACCAATCAGGTTTCGAGTATTCTGGGTTGTATTATTGTTATTTGTGACCCAAACCTCAATTCGTGTAACGTTTATTGGCGTAGAAATAAATGGAGGGTTAGACATGGCTTGTTCGTAGTTGTCTCTAAAAAATTGAGAAATGAAATAGTGTCTGTTATCATCATACTCATCTGCTTTTAGCTCATATTCTTTTACTTGAGCTCCGCCTTTTATTTCAATTTCTTCTTTTTTACCCTTTTGTTGAGAAAACACACTTGTTACCTCCAGCCTTCCAAACTTTAATTTTGTTTTAATACCAAACAAACTTTGCGAACCAGTTATAAGAGAACCTGACAGAGGTAAGGTAACATTACCCGCTTCAATTTTTTGAATAATATCATCATCGTATCCCGTAAAATCTACTTTCACTTGATTTTCAAAATCAAATGTGGCTTCGGTATTATAATTAATTGACATTTTAAGCTTGTCGCCAATGTTACCAATTAGATTAACTTGAATTTGCTGGTCAAAATCAAAGGTGGTAATACTTCGTTGGCGCTCAGAAAGTGCTGGGTTTTGCGTTTTAGAATTCTTTAATCCGAACTTCACTTGCGCTGATCCACTTGGTCGGATATCAATGGTGTTACCTCCAAAAATATTATCAAATCCTTTGCTATCAATATTTAACGATGGAATGAGATCCTTACTTTTAGGGTCATCCTTACTAAATTCACTCTCGGTTGCATTTTTTTCCTTCCAGTATTCAGAAAGTGCTTTATTCAAATCATAATCTTTGAATTCTTCAAAGGTCATCGGGCTAACCGGTCGATAATCTAAGGAGTCGCCAATTTTGGTAACAATATAGTAGGTACCAGTAATGGGATCGTATTCAATTTCTTCATTGATATTATCTGGATTTTCTAAATCCAAAGGGTTATCAGAGGTATTAAAGGGACTTACACTGTTGTCTTCAAAAGGATATGTCAAATTCACGGTATCTCCGGAGTCAAGTGCCATGGCTTCAAAAGCCATCTCGTATTCACTCAGGCTTTCGAACGCACTAGCATCGCCCACCAAAAAAATGGCGGCTATGACAATCAAAAATCTTATTCCGTAAAATTTATCCAACACAATTCTGTTACCCTGAAACTATAATTTTTTCAGTGCTAATTTCACCAATTCCTCAACTGGCGCTTCACCGTTGGATTTCAATAAGTTGTCAATCATTTTAGTAGACTTGTTTTTATCAAATCCGAGAGCAAATAAAGCAGATAACGCCTCTTGTCGGCTCGTATTGTGTGATGTCACAGAAATATCTGCATTTAATTCAATTTTTGCGATTTTATCTTTTAGGTCAATAATGATTCTTTGCGCTGTTTTACCTCCAATTCCTTTAACCGATTGTAAAGTAGCTACATCTCCGTTAATAATAGCCGACATGGCTTCAGCGGGAGCTAAAGAACTCAAAACCATTTGAGCTGTACTTGCACCCACTCCTGAAACCGAGATTAACTGCCTAAAAAAAGCACGTTCTTCCTTATCGGCAAAACCGTAAAGAACATGCGCGTCTTCACGAATAGCTAAATGGGTAAATAAACTAATGGCTTCTCCATCACTTAAAGCACTAAAAGTGTTTAATGAGATATTTACATAATAGCCAATACCATTACAATCAACCACTACGTAACTAGGGTTTTTCTCTGCTAATCGACCTTTTAAAAATTCAATCATTTTTATTTTTTAGATTGAGCATCAACCGATGCAACAGTTACCATATTAATAATTTCTCTTACCGTAGAACCTAATTGCAATACGTGGAATGGTTTATTCATACCCAATAGAATTGGTCCAATTGCATCTGTTGAAGCAAACTTTTGAGTCATTTTATACGCGATATTTCCTGATGTTAGATTAGGGAAAATAAACGTATTTACTTTTTCATTTACCAATTGAGAAAAAGGGAAAATTTCTTCGAGCAATTCCGTGTCTAAGGCAAAATTTGCTTGCATCTCCCCATCCACTAAAATATCTGGATGATTATCATGCAGAATTTTCACTGCACGTGCCACTTTAGAAGGGCTTTGGGTTTGCGAAGATCCAAAATTAGAATAGGAAAGCATAGCTATTGCTGGCTTGATTTTCATTCTTTTAACCGCTTCGGCAACTTGCAAGGTAATATCTACTAATTCCTCTGCAGTTGGGTCTAAGTTAATGGTAGTATCTGCAAAGAATAATGGGCCTTTTTTGGTAATTACCACATACATTCCTACCAATCTTAACGCTTCTTTATCTGTACCTAAAACTTGTAGTGCAGGCCTAATGGTATCTGGATAATTTCGAGTTAAACCTGAAATAGCCGCATCAGCCATTCCAGCCTCTAGCATACCCGCGGCAAAATAATTTCGTTCACGCATAAGTTTGGTGGCCTCCATTACTGTTAACCCTTTACGCTTACGTTTTTCAAAAAACATCTTTCCGTAACTCGCTCTTAATTCAGCCGTATCTTCTCCACGCGCATCCATGATTTCGCATCCAGTTAAATCAAGAGCGTACTCGTTAGCAATGGCGTTAATTTTGCTTTCGTTACCCAATAAAATTGGCTTAGCTATACCTTGTTCGGCAACTACTTGTGCTGCCTTCAATGCTTTTTCATTATGGGCTTCCGCAAAAACGATTCTTTGAGGATCTTTTTTAGCACGGATTTCCATACCTTTCATTAAGGTATTCTCTAAACCTAATCGTTTTCGTAATTCTCTTTTATATGCCTGAAAATCATTAATAGGTTCTAGAGCCACACCACTATCCATAGCTGCCTTTGCAACAGCGGGTGCTACTTTAGTTATTAATCGATAATCCAAAGGTTTTGGAATAATATATTCTTTTGAGAAAGTAAGGTTATTCTCGTTATAGGCCTCAGTTACTTCTTCGGGCACAGGCTCTTTAGCTAAATTGGCTAAAGCGTGAACGGCTGCCAATTTCATTTCTTCATTAATGGTTGTCGCTCTTACATCCAATGCTCCACGGAAGATGTACGGAAAGCCAAGTACATTATTGACTTGATTTGGCGCATCACTTCTACCCGTTGCCATAATGATGTCGTTTCTCGAGGCAATTCCGTCTGCATACGATATTTCTGCCACAGGATTTGCCAAAGCAAAAACAATGGGATTTTTAGACATGGATTGAACCATATCTTTGGAGAGCACATTTCCTTTTGATAAACCAAGGAACACATCGGCTCCAACAATAGCTTCTTTTAAAGAAGACAATTCCGTATCTCTTCTAAATTGTTCTTTTGATGCAGGTAGTTCACCACGAGAAGTGTTAATTACGCCTTTTGAATCTAGCATGAAAATGTTTTCAATTTTCACTCCCAGTTTTACATAAAGTCTTGCGCACATAATGGCTGCAGCTCCCGCTCCATTAACAACAATTTTTACTTTTTCAATCTTCTTTTTTGCTAATTCAAGGGCATTAATTAACGCAGCAGCAGAAATGATAGCTGTACCGTGCTGATCATCATGCATAACCGGAATATTCAGTTCCTCTTTTAATCGCTCTTCAATCTCGAATGCTTCTGGAGCTTTAATATCCTCTAGGTTAATTCCTCCGAAAGTTGGCGCAATATTTTTTACGGTACGCACAAATTCATCAGGGTCTTTGGCATTTACTTCGATATCAAAAACATCGATATCCGCAAAGATTTTAAATAAAAGACCTTTACCTTCCATAACAGGCTTAGATGCTTCTGGACCAATATCGCCCAAACCTAAAACAGCTGTACCATTAGAAATTACCGCTACTAAATTCCCTTTGGCCGTGTATTTATAAACGTCTGATTTATTTGCCGCTATTTCTTTACATGGCTCAGCTACACCAGGAGAATATGCCAAGGATAAATCTCTTTGGGTACTATACGGCTTAGTTGGCACCACGGCAATTTTCCCAGGACGCCCTTGCTCATGGTATCTTAATGCCGATTTTTTATTGATTTTCATAACCCCTATTTTTTGCAGATGTAGCGAATAAATTAACCCGCAAATCTATACAAAACGCACGAGCTAAACATCAATAAATGTTAGTAATAATGGGTTATTTGAGGCTATAAAAATGCTTGATAACTATGCAAAGAAATTAGTTGGCGTAAATAGTTTTTAATTGAATCATTGTAGCTATACTTAAAGCTCTAACTTTTGCCTCCTCGGCATTTTTTCCAGCAAATAGATTGTCCATGTTTTCGTTGAAAATAGCCAACCAAGAAGTGAACATGCTTTTAGTAAAATGCTGTAACCCGTGTAAATTTTTATGTACACGCATGGGGTTACCCGAATATACTGCATTTTTGAAGATTATTGTTTCCCAGAAATCATACATTTTGGGCATATGACTATCCCAGTCTAGTTTAGCTACCACGTTAAACATGTGGTTTAATTCTTCATCCTTTTGTAATTCCTCATAAAATGAATTCACCATAAGAATGATATCCTCTCGATTCGAAATGTCCTGTTTCATGCTCATTACTTTAATAGTTGATAGGTTTGATTGGCAATTTCCAGTTCTTCATTAGTTGGGGTAATTAATACTCTAACCAACGACTCTTTATCTCCCACATCTCTGATTCCACTTGATGGTTCTTGGTTTTTTTTATGATCTAGTACAATTCCTAAATGGTTCATTTCCATACATACCATCTCTCTAACTAACGCACTATTTTCACCCACACCCGCAGTAAATACAATGGCCGAAATGGGGCCAATAACCGCCATGTAAGCCCCAATATATTTTTTAATTCGGTAGCAATAAATATCTAAAGCAAGTTGTGATTTTTCATCGCCATTTTTTGCTCTTTCAGTTACAGTTCTAAGGTCGTTTTCTCCAGCCAAGCCTTTCATTCCGCTTTCTTTGTTTAGCAGGTTTTTCACCTTTTTAATAGAGTACCCTCGTTCTTCCTCTAGATAAAAAATCACCCCTGGATCTAAATCGCCCACTCTTGTACCCATTACTAGGCCCGTTAATGGAGTCATACCTAAAGTGGTATCAATAGATTTTCCATTTTTTATAGCAGCCATACTCGCTCCATTTCCTAAATGAATGGTGATAAGGTTGGCGGATGATGGCTCTATATTTAAAAACTTAGCAGAAGCAAGTGCAACATATCTATGTGAGGTACCATGAAACCCATACACCCTCACTCCATATTCCTCATACAAATAATTAGGAATAGCATAATGAAAAGCTTTAGGAGGTAAAGATTGATGAAAAGCGGTATCGAAAACAGCCACTTGTGTAGCATTTGGAAAAACGGCTTCAGCTACCTCAATACCTTCTAGGTTAGATGGGTTATGAAGTGGTGCTAAACCAAATAATTCTTTAATCTTGCTTTTTACTTCTTGATTAATTACGGTGGTTTCTTTAAAAGCTTCACCACCATGAACCACTCTGTGACCTATACTTGATACTTCATTTACCGAGGAAATGAGGTTGTGTTTGGAATCTAACAACCAATCAGAAATCATTTCCAAACCAACTTTATGACTAGGGATATGTAACTCTTGCGAGTGTTTATTCCCATTCATATTTAAAGATATTCTCCCCAAATCTTCTCCTATTTGCTCCACTAAGCCTGAAACCAATTCTTTACCTAGTGGCAATTGAAACAGCGCAAATTTGATGGATGAGCTTCCGGTATTAATTACTAATGTCTTCATATTAATCAAATTAACCCATTGATTGAATCGCGGTAATTGTTACTGTATTCACAATATCCTCCACTAAACAACCTCTACTTAAATCATTTACTGGTTTTCGTAAACCTTGTAAAACCGGACCTACAGCCAAAGCCCCTGTTTCACGTTGTACGGCTTTGTAGGTATTATTACCGGTATTTAAATCAGGAAATACTAGCACCGAAGCCTGACCAGCCACAGGAGATCCAGGTAGTTTTTTCTGTCCAATTTCTTTATCTACTGCAGCATCGTACTGGATTGGTCCCTCCACTAGAATATCTGGCCTTAGTGTTTTTACTATTTCAGTTGCCTCTCTCACTTTTTCTACATCTGCTCCTTTACCTGAAGATCCAGATGAATAAGATAACATTGCTACCTTGGGTTCAATACCAAACTTTCTAGTGGTATCGGCAGATGAGATAGCAATTTCGGCTAATTGCTGCGCATTAGGATCTGGGTTAATGGCGCAGTCTCCATAAGAAACTACTCTGTCTTCTAACAACATAAAGAATACAGATGAAACCGTATTTGATCCCTCTGAAGTTTTTATTATTTGCAAGGCTGGACGTATGGTGTGCTGAGTAGTATGCGCAGCTCCAGAAACCATTCCATGCGCATCATTATTATGCACCATCATTGTTCCAAAGTACGATACGTCAGTCATGGCATCTAGTGCCATATCCATATTTACCCCTTTATGCTTTCTTAGCTCAAAAAACTCAGTTGCATATTTTACTCTTAACTCGGATGTTTGAGGGTCAATAATCTCTAGCATCTCAAAATCAATATCCACATTATTCACCTTGGCTAAGTTAATCACTGCTTCCGCATTTCCTAGAACAACAATATCTACTAAGTTTTGAGTTTGTAAAATTTGAATAGCCTTTAATATTCTAACATCATTTCCTTCTGGAAGAACAATTTTTCTACGTGCTTCTTTTGCGGTTTTTCTCAGGTGGTACAAAAACATTTTTGGAGTCATTCCTTGGTCACCAATATCACTTAGTTTTCTAAAAAACTTTGTTGACTCCACGTATTTATCAAATAATGAAAGGCTTAGTGCAATTTTGTCGGTATCTTTTTCACTCATGCTCGGCTTCACCTTTGCTGCCGAGATGGACGTTTCATAAGTAAACTCATTTACAGATAATACTGGAATTGTATTGGGAAGTCCGTCAATTACCTCCATGGTTTGTTTTGAGGGAAGAAGACCTCCGGTAAGCACTATTCCTGAAATATTTGGGCGTTTACTTGACAAACTCGCTTGCAAAGCACCAATTAATATATCTGTTCTATCGCCTGGTGTTATTGCCAAACTTTTTTCAGTCATAAACTTAAAGTAATTTTCTAAACGCATTGCAACCGTTTGAAAATCATAGACTAAATTGTTTAAATGCTCCTTTCCAAAAATGACTTTCGCATTTAATTGACTAGCCACTTCACCAACCGTTGGGCTGCTTAATATTTTCTCTGCAGGAATAGCCGACAATACCCCGGCAGATTCGGGTAATTCGAGTGCCAGTTTTTCTAAAAGTTCTTTTCTTCTTTCTGGTTGGACTTTATTAATTATTGTACCTAAAATTTTGCAATTATTATCTTGATAACTTTGAATTGCCCATTGAATAGGATTTACAATGTCGTCAATATCTCTACCTAATCCTTGACCTAAAATTAATACCGGAATGCCCAGGTTTTTTGCAATTAAAGCGTTTAAATCTAGCTCAAATTCCGAACCTTCTCCAATGTAATCGGTACCTTCACAAATAACAAAATCGTAATTCTCTTCAAGCTCTTTGTATTTATTAATTACACGCTCAATAAACACATCAAATTTATCATGTGCCAATAAATCAAGAGCCTCTCCACGTTGAATGGCATAGGTGCTTTCATATCGCTGGCTCAAACCATGATGATCGAGAATTAACTCAATATTATGATCTTTATGGCCTGTTTCTTTATCTCTTACAATAGGTTTAAAAAGCGCTACTTTTTTAGTATGTCTAAGGGCTACTTCAAAACAACCAAGCGCCACTAAAGTCTTTCCCGAATACGGTTCGGAAGATGAAATATAAATGGATTTTGCCATATCAAAATTTTAGGCAAAATTACGTAATAAGATATGCGGGTTATTTTAAATGACCATTATTTATAGTGTACTAATTATTCTTTTATTTAATTTGAACAAAATAGCAAGTTTAGATATAACTCAACCTTATCATATTACTCATACCCTTACTTTTAATGGGCATACTCGCAATATTCACTATTAAATCATCCTCTTCTAGGTGTTCTGATTCTAATAGTATCTTTTTTATATCCTCAATGGTTTCGTCAGTACTGGAAAACTTATCATAAAAGAAAGTTCTTGTACCCCAAATCAAACTCATCATTTTCAAAAGCCTTCTATTACCTGTAAACACAAACACTCCTGATTTAGGTCGAAAACTTGCCACTTTCATCGTGGTATATCCTGAGAATGTTAAAGTAACTATGGCTTTAGCAGCCACTTTTTCGGCCAAATCTAGGGCACCAAAGCAAATGTTATCCGAAACAAATCTTTGGGTATTAATTAATGGTTGAAATTTGGCATTGTAAATTCCATCAAAAGTCTCTGTTTGACGAATAATTCTTGACATTACTTGAATCACCTCAACTGGATGTTCTCCAACAGAAGTTTCACCACTTAGCATTACTGCATCTGCTCCATCCATAACAGCATTAGCCACATCATTTACCTCTGCCCTAGAAGGTGTGATATTGTCTATCATAGATTCCATCATTTGGGTAGCAATGATTACAGGTTTAGCCATTTGCTGACACTTCTGAACGATCTCTTTTTGAAGTAATGGAACTTGTTCTAAAGGCACTTCGACTCCCAAATCACCTCGGGCAACCATAACGCCATCTGTTGACTCTATTATGTCGTCCAAGTTTTCGATCGCTTCAGGTTTTTCAATCTTCGCGATAATTCTACAATCCTTTTCATTCTTATCAATAATGGCTCTAAGTTGATGTATATCATCGGCTTCACGAACAAAAGAAAGTCCAATCCAATGAATATTTTGGCTTAAGGCAAAATCTAAATCTTTTAAATCCTTTTGTGTTAAACAAGGCATGGAGATTTTGGTGTCGGGAAGGTTTACGCCCTTTCTAGAATGTAACGGCCCACCATAAACAGACTCCAATTTAACCTCATCTTTACCATTGGTTTCCAATACATTGAAAACCAACTTTCCGTCATCTACTAAAATCTTTTCACCTACGGAAACATCCTTTGCAAAAGAGTCATAATTAATATGCACCTTTTCCGCATTTCCCAATAAAGGCTTTGTTGTAAACTTTATTTGATCTCCTGCTTCCAATATTATGGGTTCGGAATGGAGATTTCCTATTCTGATTTTTGGACCTTGTAGGTCACCTAAAAGGCCTGTATGCGTATTTAATTCGTGGTCTAATTCACGAATAGTAGCTATGGTTTTTACCAAATCTTCATGAACTGCATGCGAAAAGTTAATTCGACACACATTTACCCCTTCTAAAATCAACTGTTTCAAAGTTTCTCTTGAAGAAGTAGCAGGGCCTAAAGTGGCAACAATTTTTGTTCTTTTAAAATGCCTCATCGTTTAATTTTATCAAGTACAACCGGAAATGCGGTGAGTACACTTGAAATTTGTTTTATCTTTTTAACTCCCTCTTCAAAATCAAGTTCTGCATAGAACCCTGTTACTACGAAAAAGTAATCTATTTGTTTTTGACTTGGAACAAGGAGTGCGTTTTCACTTCTATTACCAATTAAATGTATAGTAAATCGCTCTTCTGGATCAGTCCAATTAAAATACGGAAACCCTTCAATAGAATCGATGAAATAAATATTATTCCCATATTCTTCTACCAACTGTAATTCACAGTGGAGAACCCTATTTATTTCCCATGCCAATTTTGTGCTTTTTTGATGACAGCTTATTGCCAACACATATGCATCAGAATCATTATCTAATACGAGCCTTTTTAAAGCCATTTATTTCAATTAATTTAATGAGCTAAAATACAGCTTTAGGAAAGGAAAGATTTCATTAATTTGTTAAGCAATTAAGGGGTAATTGTTAAAAAGATCTTTTAGGGGTTCTTTACTTTTTTTAGCCCTTGCGCTGCTGCTTTTTGTTCTGCCTTTTTCTTGGAGGAGCCTCGAGCTGCAGAAATTTCATTGCCATCAAAAATCACTTTACTTTCAAATAATTGAGGTTCCTCTTTTTGAAATAAAACGGTATTAAAATGAACCTTAATTTTCTTTTTCTGGGCAATTTCAATTAATCGGCTTTTAGGATCTGGCTCGTGAGTAAGGATGGTATCAAAATGTATGTGAGGTCCTATAATTTTATTTCTAATAAATTGGTTAGTGAATTTAAAGCCTTTATCAATATACAGGGCTCCAATTAATGCTTCCAATGCATTTCCGCTGAGAGATGTTTCTTTCACATCCCTACTCATTTGGGCTTCAATAAGTTTATCCAACCCTAAAGAAAAACCAAGGTTATTTAAACTATTTCTACTTACTATTCTAGATCTAATTTGAGTAAGAAATCCTTCCTTGCCCTGAGGAAATTTTTCAAAAAGAATTTCAGCCACCACAGAATCCAGAATAGAATCGCCAAGAAATTCTAGTCGTTCATTATTTTGAAAAGAGCTTTCGTATAATGATTTATGCCTTAAAGCTTGCACATACAATTCTGGCCTACTGGTTTTTAAACTAATAGACTTGAGTAATTTAGATACATGAGGGTTATCTTTCTCAATTTGGGATTTACCCCAATTTAAGAAGCTAAGCACGTATTAACCTTTGTATTTTCTGAAAAGGACAGATGCATTATGCCCACCAAAACCGAACGTATTACTTAGTGCTGCGTTCACCGTACGTTTAACCGACTTATGGAATGTTAAATCCAGTCCAGAGTCAATATTATCGTCATCGGTCCAGTGATTTATTGTAGGAGGTACCTCATCGTTTTGAACCGCTAAAATTGTAGCAATAGACTCCACCGCGCCAGCTGCACCTAAAAGATGACCTGTCATTGACTTGGTAGAACTAATGTTTAATTTGTATGCATGCTCGCCAAATACTGATTTTATAGCTTTGGTTTCTGCAATATCTCCAAGTGGAGTAGATGTACCATGAACATTGATGTAATCTACATCGGTAGGAACCACATCATTAAAATCGTCCATTGTTTGTTTCATCACATTAATTGCCCCTAACCCTTCTGGGTGTGGTGCTGTAATATGATGCGCATCAGCGGTCATACCCCCACCAATTAATTCTGCGTAAATTTTAGCGCCACGTGCAAGAGCGTGATCTAACTCTTCTAGAATAACAGCCCCTGAACCTTCACCCATTACAAATCCATCACGATCTGCATCAAATGGACGCGAAGCCGTTTCTGGAGAATCATTACGGGTAGATAGTGCTTGCATGGCATTAAAACCACCAATACCAGATTCGGTAATAGCCGCTTCAGCACCTCCAGTAACTACCACATCTTGCTTACCTAAACGTATTAGGTTAAAAGCATCAATCATTGCATGCGTAGAAGAAGCACAAGCCGATACAGTACAGTAATTTGCACCTCTAAAGCCGTATTTTATTGAGATTTGACCTGCAGCGATGTCTGCAATCATTTTAGGAATAAAGAAAGGGTTTAACTTAGGAACCATATTGGTTTTAGCCAAACCAAGAACTTCTTCCTGGTAAGTTTCGATTCCACCGATACCAGATGCAAAAATGACCCCAACTCGATCAAGATCGAGTTTTTCTGGGTCTAAATTTGCGTCTTTAATGGCTTCATCTGAAGAGATATGAGCAAACTTTGAATATTTATCCATTCGTCTACCTTCTCTTCTTTCAAAATATCCATTCACATCAAAGTCTTTAACCTCACATGCAAATTTCGTTTTGAAGTGCTCCGTATCAAAATGAGTAATTAAGGCACCACCACTTTTACCAGCAATTAAAGCTTCCCAATATTCAGGAACATTATTACCAATCGGGGTGATTGCCCCCAGTCCAGTTACAACTACACGTTTTAACTCCATTTTAACAGGGATTTAAATTAAAAAATTATTTGTTATCTGTAATATAACTTACAGCATCACCAACGGTTGCAATGTTTTCTGCTTGATCGTCTGGGATAGCGATATCAAATTCTTTTTCAAATTCCATAATTAATTCAACTGTGTCTAGTGAGTCTGCTCCTAGATCGTTAGTGAAAGAAGATTCTAATGAAACTTCACTTTCGTCAACTCCTAATTTGTCAACGATAATAGCTATTACTTTTTCTTTAACTTCTGACATCTCTGTAAGATATTTAATGTTAATTTATAATCGCGGCAAAGAAAAATAAAAGATGAGTGTTACACAAGTTTTGTAAACTGTTTCAATAACGTTCTATTATTTGGTCTAAACCTTTTCTTTTTATATTCGGAACCTCCACATTATCAGCCGGTAAGCCTACCGGAATCAACAAGTATGGTTGTTCATTTTCTGGTCTGTTAAGAATCTTTTTCAAGAATCTCATCGGACTAGGCGTGTGTGTTAAGGCAAATAAGCCCGCATTATGAATGGCTGAGATTAACATTCCAACGGCAATACCAACAGATTCGTTTACGTAATAATTATTCCGCTTTTCATTGTTTTCTCCAAACTCATAGGAATGCTTCATTACTACTACAATATAAGGTGCAATTTCAATAAATGGCTTAATATGATCTGTTCCAAATTGTTTTAAATCCTCTAGCCAAGAGTCACTCATTCTGCGGGTGTAATTCTCTAATTCTTCTTCTTCAGCGGCTTCTCTAATTTTAGATTTCATTTCGGCACTAGAAATAACGCAGAAAGTCCATGGTTGTTTATGCGCTCCTGATGGAGCAGTTGAGGCTGTTTTAATAATGTTCTCTAAAATTTCGATAGGAAAGGGCTCATTTGAAAACTCACGAATAGATCTACGCTTATCCATTTGTTCAAAAAACGATTGGCTACGTTTTAGCATTTCCTCTTTTGAATACGTTACTGGATTTAACGGAATAAAATTATCATTAGAATTCATATCATTATATTTATTGGGTTATTTGGCTATTTTGCCTTCTTCTAATTCTAATTGACCTTTTTCTTTAGTTAATTCAATTATTACCGAATCGTATAATTGCTGCATTTCCTCGGGCGACTCTTGGTAATAAGAATACGATTTTTTAAACTGCTCCATTGTTACCTGATTCTCATCAAACACCAGCTTATAATTTTCAAAAACCAAATCATTACTATGAATTCCTTTCAGACTTAATCTTCGTTGAAACCTAGCCTCAATTTTACTAATATCTTTTAAAATTGTTACCATTTGACCTTTTTCAATCAAATTTTGTGGCGAAGGTCTTTCGCTCTCGGCACAAGAAATATAGATGAATGAAAGTCCAATAAATACGATAAATCCTCTCCAGCTTCTCATATTTTTACCTAGCAAAGGTTAATCTCTCTCCAGATTTAGAAGCATCAATCACCCCATTATCATAGGCTAAATGGCCATTAACAAAGGTTTTCTCGACTTTAGTTCTAAATGTATATCCTTCAAAAGGAGACCAACCACATTTGTAAAGAATGTTTGATTTATCTACTGTCCATGGACTATCTGGATTTACCAAAACCAAATCCGCAAAATATCCCTCTCTAATAAATCCCCTATTTTCTACACAAAATAATTTAGCCGGGTTGTGACAAGCTTTTTCTACCATTTTGGTAATATGCAAAACATCATCTAGATGAAACTCCATTAAAGCAGTCAAGCTATGTTGTACCAGAGGTCCTCCTGATGGTGTTTCCGTATAAACACCTGTTTTTTCTTCTAAGGTGTGTGGAGCGTGATCAGTAGCTATAATATCTAGGGTATCATTATTTAAAGCTTCTAATAAAGCTAATCTATCCTCCTCGTCCTTTACTGCAGGATTCCATTTAATAAATGCCCCTTTTGTATCATAATCATCTCTATTAAACCAAAGGTGGTGTACGCAGGCTTCTGCGGTAATTCGCTTATCCAGCATTTTTCCTTGCGCAATAAGATCTAATTCTTTTTTGGTAGAAAGGTGCATAATATGCAATTGAGACCCGTTATTTTTAGCCAGGTTAACTGCTTTACTGGAAGATTTATAACACGCTTCATGACTTCTAATATCTGCATGATGACGGTAAGGAATATCATTTCCGTATTTCTCAATATACTTGGCTTGATTCTCCTTAATAGTATCATCATCCTCACAATGGGTGGCTATTAATACAGGAGCATCTCTAAAGACATTGTCTAACGAATTATCGTTATCTACCACCATATCACCGGTGGATGAGCCCATGAAAATTTTCACTCCACATATCCGTGCAGGATCAATTTTTCTTATTTCGTTAATATTATTATTGGTTACCCCTAGATAAAAGGAGTAATTACCTAAAGCGGTATTGGAAGCAATTTCATATTTCTTTTCTAATTCTTCTATTGTAACCGCTTGTGGAACGGTGTTTGGCATTTCCATAAAACTGGTTATTCCACCAGCAACAGCAGCCGTAGATTCCGATTTTATATCGCCCTTGTGTGTTAGTCCAGGCTCTCTAAAATGTACTTGATCATCAATTAAACCTGGAATAAGAAATTTTCCGGTTGCGTCAATTTCTTTATCCGCATTTGGAAGTTCATCTCCGTCTTTACCAACTTTTACAATTAATTTTCCTTCAATAAGTACAAAACCATTGAAAATTTGGCCCTCATTAACAATTTGAGCATTTTTTATTAACGTTCGCATATTTTCTCTTTAGTCTCACAAAAATAACACAACTAAAGAGTGGTTAAAGTTGTAATTTCTTAAAAGTTATTGTTTCAAAAATTGTCCTTTGCTTAACACTCCTTGTTTTGACTGTAAAACAAAGAAGTAAGTTCCGTTACTCCATTCAGAGGCATTAACAGACCAATTTATTCTTCCTTTAACCGCCATTTTGTTTCGGGTAAACACTTTTTGACCTAAGGCATTTAATACCACTAATTCTAAATCAGCATCTTCTGTTAAAGTTGTTTCAAAATTAATAGTCTCTTTCACTGGATTGGGATAGAAGTGAACTTCAGAATTGTTATTTAATTCATCCACTCCAACTGGCCATAAATCCACGGTTATAGAAGTAGTATCACTACATCCGTTTTGATCAAAAATGGCCACTTCCAGAGTTCCGGTAGAATTTGCACCCCAATTAACAGTTATTTGATTGTTAGAATTAGTAACAATAACACCGCCAGTAGCTAACCAATCATAATAGGCTCCATTTTGCGCATTAACCATGTAACCAGCCACTATGTTTTGTGATGAAATTAATGGTCCTGAAACCGACCCAATTATTGGTTTCGGATTTACTTGAACCGTATAATTTGTTGTGCCAGCACATCCACCAGTAGTGGTATAGGTAATTGCATGCGTTCCTACGCCTGCTGCATTCGGATCAAAAATACTGTCTGTAATTCCGCTTCCCGAATACGTACCTCCTGCTGGGTTGCCTACAAAAATCACGCTAGATTCATTTACGCAATATGCGTTGCTGATATTAGTAATTTCAGGAGATCCCATTCCAATTACTGCAGTTTGCATAGCTGAATTAGTACATCCCATATCCGTATAAGTATAGGTAATGTCTACAGTACCAATACCAATTAGTAAGGGGTCTAAAATATTATTTGTAATTCCTAACCCAGAATAAGTTCCCCCTATTGGTAGTCCTCCCGTTAAATTTACATTTCCACCCGTTAAACAAATAGAATTAAACGGATCTAAAGTAACTACAGGAAGTGCGTTTACGGTAAAAGTGGCCGTAGCAATTGAAGCGCAACTATTTGTAGGGTCGGTATAATTAATGGTATGTACACCAAAACCAGCTGCCGTAGGATCAAAAATGTTTCCGGTAACTCCGGCACCAGAGAAAACACCGCCAGAAGGATAGCCTACCATGGTAAATGAAGAAGAGTTCTCACAAAGGGTAGTATCATTAATAGAATATTGAATGCTATTTACCACGTTAACAGGAGTGGAGTCGATAGCGCTACAAGTGGTAGTGACATCGGTATAGGAATAATATATCATGTGCGTGCCTAATCCTGCTACAGAAGCATTAAAAACTCCATTATTAACACCCGTTCCAGAAAATAATCCCCCAGTTGGTAAACCCCCAGTTAATAAAAGAGAAGTATTGCTTAAACACTCATCCAATATTGGATCTAAAGAAACGGTTGGTGCAGCAATAACCGTAATATTAGCACTAGAAGCTGAAATACAAAGTCCTCCTGACCCAAAATAGGTAATACTATGAGAACCAGCCCCAGCTAGAGAGGGGTCAAATGTGCCAGCCATTGTGTCTACCCCAGGCCCTGTATAATAACCTCCTGCGGGAGTACCTCCAGTAAGAGTTAGAACTGGCGCACTTTCACAGATATCTGAAAAAGCACCAATAGAAGTGGCTGTACCAGGAATTACATTAACCGAGATGGTTGAATCTCCAGAACAACCTGAAGGGTCGGTATAAGAATAGGTAATGAAATGAGAACCCACGCCTGCTACAGCAGGATCAAAAACATTGTTTACAACTCCGGTTCCTGAATATGTACCTCCTATTGGGGTTGCTCCAGACAATAAAAAGGCTGCACTATTATCGCAAAAACTTGATGGAAATGGAGGGAAAGAGGGGTTTGGAGGTAATACCACATTAATGTTTGCAGTTGTACTAGCTGTGCAAGCTCCTGAAATTACCGTGTACGTTAAGGTATGCGTACCTAACCCTGCTCCCATAGGATCGAATAAACCATTATTAACTGCCGTTCCAGACCAAGTACCACCTGCTGGACTTCCCCCAGAAAGCGTTTGATTACCTGCACTCACACAAACATCGGTGAAAGGAGTAATAGCCACCGTTGGAGGCGCAGAAACAGTCACAAAATTTGTTTGTATTAAAGAATCTGTTCCATTGGCATTGGTTGCAAATAATTTCACAGTATAATTACCTGCGGTTGAGTACCCTATAGCCGGATTACTACTTGTGGATGTACTTGGGTTTCCACCAGCAAAAACCCAACTTAATGAAGTAGGATTCCCTGTAGAAGTATCGGTAAAATAAACCGAGTCACCCTCACAAATACTAGTGTTGGTTGAAGTAAAACTTGGAGTTGGAGCTGGCGCAGCTGGAGCACTTTGAACTCCAGTAATTATTAATGAATAATCCTGTCCGGCTCCAATAGAGCCTTTATGAGAAACGGTAAAAGTATAGGTTCCCATAGTTGGGTTTGCAAACACAACTTTTTCCACATTATCTTTCACATTATCTCCGGTAGTAGCAGCAACCGAAGGGGTAGCGCTATTTGGAGTCCATGGCAATTTAATGGTCCCGTTTGCATCAGAAATTCTTAAATCTAAGTCATTTACCAACATAGATGTAGATGGATCTAAACTGGCCGTTGGAATTGAATGCGCTGGGTCATTCCAAACTATGGTTGCCTCCACGTCTGTGGTACCATCTGCATAAAATGTATAGGTGTCTGTTACATTTTGCGCCAAAGTGGCTTCAATAATTTTATTTTGAGCGGTATCTGCGATAACATCAGCCGCACCTTTTATGTTTAATAATCCCCAACCAAACTTGAAGTCTGGGCCTGTTAACCCTGCTTCATTTGCCGTGTGAATAACTAAAGCTTTTAAACTCGATGCGGTCATGAATGAGCTATTTGAATCGTTATACATTTCTTGTAGCAAAGCCATAGAACCCGTTGCATTTGGAGCCGACATAGATGTTCCGCTACTGGTATAGTAATCAGTGTTATTATCTTTACCAGTAGAATATAAAGAAACACCGTTTGCCACGATATCTGGTTTTATTCGTCCATCATCGGTTGGGCCCCATCCGCTAAAGCTAGACATATTTACATCACTTGGTTGAGTCCATCCTCCCGGGATATCAGATACCGCTCCAACCGTTAAAATGTTTTTCGCATTCCCTGAAGAGGAAATACAATCATACCCATCGGTTCCTCCATCTTGCGGCCGTGAAACTGTTGATACTACCCAATTTTGAAATCCAGCTTGAACAAAATGAGAGGTAACAGATGCTGGTGGCACGTCATTTCTATCATTACCAGCAGATTTTACGATTAAATAGTTAGGTGCAGCGTTGGCTATTAAATCCCAACTTCTTGCATTACTAGAATAGAAACCAAACATATAGTCTTCTACTCCGCTAATACTAGTATCTCCATACCATCGCCAATCACCATTATTCATTTCTCTCCAACCGGTGATTCTACCATACGAATGATTTGAAATTCTACCCGTACTGGCAAAAGTGGTCATTTCACTATCATCGCTATAAAAATCATGAGCTCTAATAGTTGCTGCTGTTGCCATGCCTTTAGCACTAGCATCTATACCCGCAGCAATCATTGTACCTGCTACGTGAGTTGCGTGATTAGATGTATCCGAGGGGCTATCAATTTGAGAAACTCTTCCCGTTAGTTCTACGTGGGTGGTCAAAACTTCACCCCCATCCCATTCGCCAATAACCATTCCGTTCCCGGTAAGACCATACCCATTGATTGCACCTGCCACAACTAAGTTTGTACCTACAGTTGCAGCGGCATTACTATTATCGGTAGCATAAAATATAGGGAAACCATTAGGTTCAAAGCCTACAAAACCGATAGTTGAACCACCATCTAATTCATGTTGTTTTAAATTACTCCTTTTAACAATCTCTGAAATTTGAATACTGTCTTTTATTTCTTTAGCTCTAAATTGTAAGTAGAGTTGCTGCAATTCTATTTGTTGGTTAGTATCGGATACCTGACCAAAAATGGCCCCTGAAAATGCAATAAAAAGTAACGTGATAAATTTTGACATATTAAAAATATATAGGTTCAATATTCAACAAATATAAGGGTTTTGATAATGAAGGGTTTAATAAAACTTGTCACCCTATAAAAATGCAAAAGCCCTTGTATTCGAAAATACAAGGACTTAATAGCATGACGATTCCTAAACCGGTGTGAAAGTACACTATAGTTCATTTGGAAACGTAATAATATTTTCAAAAGAAATTAACAATTTGATTTTCTGACAGACTTATGACCTTATAATTCTTTTTCAACTAAGGCGGCTATTTCTGTTAAATCAGCATACCATTCCTCTCCATAATGCCTAATTAATGGATCTTTTAGAAAACGATATACAGGCACATTTAATTCTTCACCTAAAGTACATGCATCTGAACAAATTTCCCATTTATCGTAATTAATGGCATCAAAATCTCTGTATTTTTTTATTCTTATTGGATATAAATGACATGAAATTGGTTTTTGCCATTCTACATCACCTTCATTATACGCCTTCTCAATAGCACATAACGCAGTTCCGTCATCACCATAAATAACAAAAGCGCACTCCGCATTATTAACTAATGCCGTTTCGTATTCGTTATCCTTTTTATCGTAAACAGAAACACCTTGTTGTTCTACCGCTTCAATTCCTTCCGCCCGCATGTAGGGCTTTACCTTTGGATAGATTGCGTCTAAAATTTCTTTCTCTTCATCTAAAAGAGGTGCGCCTGCATCACCCGCAATACAACACTCACCTTTACATGCAGAAAGATTACAAACGAATTCTTTTTTAAAAACGTCTCTAGAAACGATGGTTTTCCCTACTTCAATCATGATATACTATTGGTGATGCAAATATCTATTATTCAAATTCAATACCCATTAAAATTGAACTTTTATGGTTCATACGCTAACTGAAAGACCCACTTTCAAAAATTTGGTGATACTGGATTGATTCTGAGTTTTTAAATAAGGATACTCCACTTCTGATAAAAATAATCCATTTGGGAGAGCTGGTGATTTTTTACTAAACTCTAATTCGTTTTTAAGCAACTTTTCAAACTTAACAACAGACAATTCTCCTCTACCCACTTGAAGAACAAAGGCTACAATGAAACGAATCATACCTCTTATAAACCTATTAGAACTAATACTGATACGAATTCTTGTTTGTTCTGAATTAACGAACATTTGAGCATCACTTACTTTGCAGATAGTGTGTTTGTAAACATCTGGTTGCTTGCAAAACGACCGATACTCGTGATAAATTGGCAACATTCCTATTGCTTTATTCATCGCTTCAAAATCTAAATTTGATTCTTCATAAAACGAACTGAATTGATGTATAAATGGGTCTTCTGTAAGATGAATGAAATAATCATAAGTTCTTGAAACGGCATCGTACATGGCATGCTGATTTGATTCAACCCGAATAACATCATACACCCTAACATCTTTAGGTAAATGTTTGTTTAAGCGAAACTTTAAATCAAACTTCAAATCCTCTTCTAAGTTAATATGAAGCAAATATTGGCTAGCATGAACCCCCGCATCTGTTCGTCCGCAACCATAAACCGTTATGAAGGTTTTAAAAATAGCGCTTAGCTTTTGCTCTATGGTATTCTGAACAGTTTTCGCATTGGGTTGACGTTGCCAACCACTGTAATGGGTGCCGTTGTATGCTATATGTAAAAAATACCTTGTTGCCATATGGCAAAGGTAGGTTACTGGATTAGGTGTATTTGGAATCTAAAACAGATTTATTCTCTTAAAAAACCCCTTCAATTATCAAATTGAGGTTAAATAGTTTCTGAAATTTCATTCTTTAAAAACAGGGCATCATACAACAGCTTTAACCAAACCAGTATTATTGGAAAAACCTTTATTACATAAGGAATAAAGAAACTCTCTCTTATTGATTTAGGGTATAAATCTGTTGGAGCTAATTGAGTGAATAATATGGTTGAAATTAACAACACTGTATTCCATGTGCTTTTGGGTTGTGAGAAATACCAAATAGCCACTCCTGCAATGGAAATAATAAATGTAGGAGATTCTGCTTTATGATTAAACAATACCACCCACATTAACACAGATGCCAAAATAAGCTCTCTAAATACCGGATTTGAATACTTCTTAATTTGGGTTAAAGGAATCAAAAACAAAACAACTCCAACCCCTGTTAGAGCTCCACCAGATGGAATAAAGCCAAACCAATACTTTAACCAACCCATTACAGATAGGCTAAATTCAACCGGCTTATCATTTTTTAATAGCACCCACCAATTTTCGTATTGAGCCAACAGCTCATTTGGAGAAACCACCAAAAGCGGAAGCACAAAAAGCAATACTCCCCAAAAAATAGCATACCCTATAGCTTTCATTTTATCTGGATAAAATAAAAATAGCGCAAATGCCACCACTCCAAATATTTTGATAAACATGGAAAGTACAATCATTAAAGTGGCTATCGCCACATTTTTTCGTTCTAAAAAAACAAATGCTAATATCATCAAACCCGCCATTAAGCCGTTGCTCTGCGAACTTTGAATACTAGTAATAAACTCAACTACAAGAAATAACCAAACCCAAAATTTATTCTTAACATGTGGAAACTTTATGCGCCATATTGCATAAAAAACTGTTGCGTTTAGCAGGTTCCATAAATAAAGACCTACTGGCACCGGTAAAAAAGCAAATATCCCGAAAAACAAAGCAAAGGTGGGGCTGTATTTATAATAATCTATATGTATAGGTCTATGAGAACCATATAAATTTAGGTTCTCAATAAGGCTAAAAAAAGATTGTTTGAATATCAAGTAGTTGTTATAAAAAGAAACTTCCACATTTCCCATCAGATAGGTATCCAAAACCAAATTTTGGATAGTAAAAATCCCTACAACAACTAAAGTCAACAAAATAATTATTGATGACTTTTTCTTTATTTCATTCAAAAATCTCAAATCAATTTATTCTGGAGCTACATCTTCCCAAAGCTCAATATGGTTTCCTTCTATGTCTTCGCACCAAGCAAATTTACCTTCATCATGCACCTCTATTGGCTTCACTTTCACTCCTTTTGATTCCAGTTTTTCAACCATATTTTCCATACCACTTACCCTTAGGTTAATGGTAAAAACTTTAGGTGTTTTAATGGGTAACGCATTTTTGGCTGGCATTATTGACCACGCAAAATAACGTTTAGCATTTTCATGATCTGTGTACGGAAAAGAGATATAATAAACACCACTATCGCCCCATGTTTCATGAACCAGGCCTAAATGTTTTTGATACCACTCTGCGAGTTTTTTAGAATTTTTTGCGTAAATAAAAACGCCTCCCAGGTTCTCTACTTTTCCAGCCATTTCAATAATTATATTCCGTTAAAAATTTCGTCTACTTTATCTGAAATACTTGGCTCTCCATTTTTATGAATAAATTCATTTGAAGATTCATCGTAACGGTAATCCTTACTCCATTCTTTATGGTTCGCTGCCAATTCTACCATTGCATCCGCAATAAAATTCACTTCATCGTTGGTCATGGTAGGGTGTATACTACATCTAATCCAGCCTGGTTTATTTGAAAATTGGCCATGATCAATCTCGTTGGTAATTTTATTGGAAACGTTTTCTGGAATATTTAATAAAATATGTCCGTAGGTACCTGCGCAAGAGCACCCTCCACGCATTTGAATTCCGAAACGATCATTTAAAATTTTCACACCCAAATTAAAGTGTAAATCATCAATGTAGTAAGAAATTACACCCATTCTATCCTTTATATTGTCGGCAAGAATGTGAAGGTTAGGAACAGGGTCAATTTTAGCAAAAATAATATCTAAAATTTGGTGCTCTCTTTTCAATATGTTTTCCACACCCATGTTTTCTTTCAGTTTTACTGATAGGGCAGCTCTAATAGTTTGCATAAAAGGAGGGGTTCCCCCGGCTTCGCGAACTTCTACTTCATCAAAATACTTTCTACCTCCCCATGGATTAGTCCAAGAAACAGTTCCACCACCAGGAATATCGGGCACTTCGTTATTGTAGTAATCTTTATGAAAAATCATGATTCCTGGAGTACCAGGTCCGCCCAAAAATTTGTGAGGAGAAAAGAAAACAGCATCTAATCTAGATTCTTCATCTTCTGGATGCATATTCACTTCTACATAAGGCGCAGAACATGCAAAATCTACAAAGCAACAACCATTATTTTGATGCATGATTTTTGCAATTTCATGGTACGGTGTTCGTACTCCAGTAACATTAGAACAACCTGTAATACTTGCAATCTTTGTTTTTCGATTTTTGTATTTATCCAATAATCTTTTAAGGTCGTTTAAATCTGGTAGGCCATCTTCGGTTTCTTGAATAATTTCAAGGGTAACAATAGTTTCCAACCACGAAGTGTGATTTGAATGGTGTTCCATATGGGTAATAAACACAACTGGCCTATCTTCCTCCTTAATAGAAATTTGATCCTTAAAATTCTCATGAATTTTATACCCCAAAATTCGTTGGAATTTATTTACCACTCCCGTCATACCCGACTCACATGCAATAATATAGTCATCTTGAGATGCATTAACATGTTCTTTAATAATGTCTAACGATTTGTGAAACGCCACGGTCATTGTACTTCCTGTTACAGAGGTTTCCGTATGTGTATTACCTAAAAAAGGACCAAATTCACTCGTTAACGCATTTTCAATAGGTCCGTATAATCTGCCACTAGCTGTCCAATCCGCGTAAACAATTTTCTTTTCTCCGAAAGGAGTTTGAAAACGTTGATCAATGCCTACAATGTTTTTTCGAAAAGGCTCAAAATATTTCTCTAAATCCATAATTAAAGTATTGTCGCAAATGTAATGGTATTCCCTCATATTATATATCCATAAAGAAAAACTACAACCATATGATTTCTACAAAGCTTTAGATTATGACAAGAATTATAATTTCACTTTTATGAAATGGGTTTACGACTTATATTCGCTCCATAGAATACACACCAACACTAGTAAAAAATGGGTATTCATCAATATTAAATGAATTCAAGTCAACAACAGCATCTGTTAGCCATTTCTCAGGCCTTATCGTATTTTGATATTTTCAATTTTCCTTTAACTAAGGAAGAAATAATTAAGTACTCTCCTGCATTCAACACGAAAGAATTTGAGGAGTGTTTAGCATCAATGCTAGATAACGAACTTATTTTTAAGCTTCAAAATTATTATTCGTTAAGAAACGAGCCTCAATTAGCGCATAATCGAGATGAAAACTCTAACCGGGCTTCGGAATATAAATTTCAAGCAGAGAGAAAATCAAGCTTGATAAGTCAATTTCCATTTGTAAAAGGGGTGTTCATATCCGGCTCAATGTCAAAAGGAGTAATGGACAAAGGGGGCGATATAGACTTTTTTATTGTTACTCAACCCAATCGATTGTGGATAGCTAGAACACTGTTAATTCTATACAAAAAAATATTTTTATTAAATTCACGTAAGTATTTTTGTATCAACTACTTGGTTGACGAAAATTCACTCGAAATTTCGAATAAAAATAGGTTTACTGCTGTGGAATTACTTTCACTATTCCCAATGGTAAATGAAAATTTACATCAAAAAATTATTGCTGAAAATAATTGGGTTTTAGATTTCTTCTCTGGCCAATATCAAAGTAATCCCAATATAAAAGATCTTGAACCAAATAGGGTTAAAATCGTTTTAGAGAAAATTCTAGCTAATAAAATAGGAGACCTATTAGACGATTTTTTTATGCATCTAACGCTAAAAAGATGGAAACAAAAATTTGGTAATATGAGCGATGAGGACTTCAATATTGCGCTTCAAACCAGCAAAACAGTTTCAAAACACCATCCTAGCAATTTTCAGAAAAAGGTACTTACTGCATTTGAAGAACGCATGCATTTAATTTCAGAAAAGGTGAAAGAAACCGAATCAAAACTTACATCAGCAAGATAATGGCAAAGATTCTTTTTAGTCATAGTTATTACTATAAGTTAGACCCAAAGCAGTGGAAAACAGGCATGCCTTACCCACCTTTAGGTACCATTTATGCCGCATCGTTAATGCGAGAAAATGGATATGAAGTGTCGCTTTTTGATGTATGTTTAAAAGACAATCCTTTTGAAATAGAAGCTATTCTGCATGAAGAAAAACCAGAATTTTTGGTTCTTTATGATGATGGTTTTAACTATCTCACTAAGATGTGCCTAACAAATATGCGAGAAGCCGCATTTGAAATGATGCAATTGGCCAAGAAATACCATTGTAAAATTATTGTAGCTAGCTCTGACTCTACCGATCATTTTGATCAATACCTACAAAATGGTGCAGATGTAATTCTTTTAGGTGAGGGAGAAATCTCTTTATTAGAAACCGTTAAGGCTTTAGAAAAAGGATCAGATTTACAAGATGTTTCAGGAATTTGTTTTTCGTCTGAAACGGTAATAAATACAGGCAAAAGACCTGTTTTAAAAGATTTAGATTCTCTTCCTCAACCTGCATGGGACTTAATTGAAATTGAGGCCTACAAAAGTATTTGGAAACAACATGGTCATGAATTTACTATAAACATGGCCACAACCCGTGGCTGCCCTTATCATTGTAATTGGTGCGCAAAACCTATTTATGGCCAACGTTACAATGTTCGATCTCCTAAAAAGGTAGTACAAGAAATGCTATGGATTAAGTCCAATTTTGGGGTAACTAAATACTGGATGTGTGATGACATTTTTGGTTTAAAACCGGGGTGGGTGCAAAAATTTGATGCTGAATTAAAAAATGCCAATCTCACCATTCGATACAAAATTCAAAGCCGAGCCGATTTACTTTTAAAGGAAAACAACATAGATGCCTTAGTTAGTTCAGGATTGGAAGAAGTGTGGATTGGCGCAGAAAGTGGTTCTCAAAAAGTACTGGATGACATGGACAAAGGTACCACCATTGCTCAAATTGCGGAAAGTACTTCTTTACTTCAATCAAAAAAGGTACAAGTAGCCTATTTTCTTCAATTTGGATATTTAGGGGAAACCAAAGAAGACATTGATGCCACCATTAGCATGTTACTCAAAAACATGCCCGATCATATTGGAGTAAGTGTTTCTTACCCGTTGCCAGGCACTCCTTTTTACGACAAGGTAAAAAATCAATTAAGTAATAAGGCAAATTGGACTGACTCGGATGAATTGGCCTTAATGTTTCAAAATACCTTTAATCAAGATTACTACAAATTACTACATAGGTATGTGCATAAGGTTTACCGTTTGGCACATGCAAAAAAATGGGTGAAAAAGCATAACCCTATTTCCTCTACTGGAGCCAAAATGGTATTAAAAATTTTAGCATACACACCTTTGGCAATAGCTATGAAAATGCAATTAAATAGATTGAGTAACTTGAATTAATGAATGCCGACTTTGACCATATTGCAAATAATTACGATGCTGAATTTACCCAATCATTAGTAGGTAAAGCGCAGCGAGAATTGGTGTCGACTCATTTAGATAACCTAATTCCAGATTGGAATGGGTTAGAGGTACTCGAATTAAATTGCGGCACAGGTGAGGACGCCCTTTATTTTGGGCAAAAAGGGGCTTCTGTTTTAGCTACAGATATTTCATCGGAAATGGTGAAAGTAGCCAAAATAAAAAACCGTGAGCAAAACAATGTACAATGCAAGCAAATGAATATTTTAGATATTTATTCGCAATTAGGTACCAAAAAATTTGATTTGATATTTTCCAATTTTGGAGGTCTAAACTGTTTAAATCAAACAGAATTAAAACAGTTTTTAGATAATTCAAAGAAAATACTGCGCCCAAACGGAAAACTTGTTTTGGTGGTCATGCCCCAGTTTTGTGTTTGGGAATCTGTATATTTTTTAGCTAAATTTCAAATTAAAAAAGCCTTTAGGCGAAAAATCAAAAAAGGAGTTTTAGCCAATGTAGATGGAAAAGATGTTCGCACCTATTATTACTCGCCTTTGCAATTTGTGAAATGGGCAAAAGCATTTAAAATGGAATTTGTTGCCCCAATAGGGTTATTTATTCCACCATCATATTTGAACTCACTTTTCTTAAAAAAGGACAAAATGATTGAAAAAATGAGAGAAATAGACAAAAAACAAGCTGATTCTTTTCATTTATCCGGTTTATCGGATCACTTTTTTATTTCTTTTACGCTTAGATAATGGATGTTTTTTTAACACATGGCTATTTTATTGAAGAGGATCCGTTGGAGCAAAAAATCATGCGTCCCTACCCTCCGCTTGGACTGCTATACTTATCCGCATACTTAAAACGAGAGCATATAAACGTATCGGTATTTGATTCCACATTTTCTAGTTATACCGAACAAAAAAACGCGTTACTTCAACACCGCCCCAAGGTTATTGCCATTTACGCAAATTTAATGACCAAGGTGAATAACATTAGGCTAATGAATTGGGTAAAAAAGCAACCCAGTTTAGCCCATACTCAAATAATAATGGGTGGCCCAGATGTTACTTTTAACTGCGAAAACTACCTACAACATGGTGCAGATTTATTGGTTATTGGAGAAGGAGAACAAACCATTTATGAGTTATCAAGTGCGTTAATTCAACAAAAAGATTTCTCTCACATTTCTGGTATCGCCTATATGAAAAATGGGGTTCTTCAAAAAACAGAGCCTCGAATAAAAATTAAAGACATTAATGAATTACCCGAGCCTGATAGGGAGGCCATAGACCTAAATCTTTACCTCAAAGCTTGGAAAAAATTTCACGGCACCAACACCTTAAATATTTCTACCCAACGTGGTTGCCCTTACACCTGTAAATGGTGCAGTACCGCAGTATACGGAAAAAGTTACCGAAGAAGATCACCCCAACTAGTGGTTAAAGAAATTCAGGGAATGATTAAAAAATACTCTCCTGACTCATTGTGGTTTGTAGATGACGTTTTTACCGTGAATCATAAGTGGCTAAAAGAACTTCATGCAGAATTTAAAGCACATCAAATTGTTATTCCATTTGAAATAATTACCCGGGCTGAGCGACTAAACGAAGTTGTTTTGCAACAATTAAAAGAAATGGGGTGTTCTAAAATTTGGATTGGTGCAGAAAGTGGTTCACAAAGAATAATCAACCAAATGGATCGTAGGGTAGATATAAATTTAGTGCGGGATATGATTCTAAAAACTCAAGAATTTGGTATGGATACAGGCACTTTTATTATGTTGGGTTATCCTACAGAAACCAAAGAAGATATTCATACTACTGTTCAATATTTAAAAGATGCTAATCCCAGCAATTTTACCATAACGGTAGCTTATCCCATTAAAGGAACTGGCTTATATAGCCAAATTGAAAAAGACATTACCACGCAACCGCCCTGGCACCAATCTACCGATAGAGATATTGATTTTAAAAGAACCTATTCTCGAAAATATTATACTTACGCGGTGAATTATGTGGTAAACGAAGTCCGTTCATACCAAGAATTATCCAATAAAATTTCAGTAAAAGGAATAAAAGCTAAAGGAAAATCTATGGCGGCTCAATTACTAATGCGTGTATTTGAATGAAAAAACTAGTCTACATATTTTTAGCCATTGGCATTCCTTTTTACACTTCTTGTGTAAATGACCCAATAGAAACGTTACAATCAGATCCAAATGTCATTAAATTGAAATGGAACCAATCCTACCCAAATGAAAAAATGGAAGATGCTGTGACAGGTCTTTTTTGGGCATTATCTCATTGTGGCGCAAAAAACACCAGCCTAAACACGAGTGCTATTATTACAGATTCCAATACCATTATTTTAAACTTATATTCTTTAGGATTTAAACCTAATGCTTTAAGTAATATGGCTTCTTTACATGAATCTATACAGAGTTCAGAAGAATACAAAAACAATAATTCTGTTGATATTGGCCGATATATCACGTTGCTCATTGGTGCTTCTAATCATTATTATCAGATTACTGGCGTTCCCCTCACGTTAAAAGAACAATTATCTAATTACAAATTGGTGCCAGACTCGGGTTACGTTAATAATTCTACTATTTCAAACCAACATCGCACCATTAAATTTTCGGCTTTAAACAATTTAAATCAATTACTTATCTCTACCGAATTTGACTCCATTTCAGGAGAAATTCTTGAATTTGAAACCATGGAACTTATGGAAAATGGTCAATATAAGTTTGCCATTTTTGATGCCGATAGTCAACGAATAAATTCAGCCCCAAGAGCAACTAGTAACGCAGGTAAACCGGCCAAGTGTATGTGGTGTCATGAAAGTAAGATTAACCCTACTTTTGCCGTTCAAAAAGATTCTACAGGGTTTTTAACCTACCAGCAATTACAAGATACATTGTTACATTTGAGATCAAAGGTCAGTCAAGTTCAAAACTCCATTCAAAGTGGTGTTGACTTTTCAAATAATCAAGAACACACTCAAATGGAGTTGCAATACATTATGTTCATGCTTCCAAGTCCGCTGCGTTTATCAAATGAATGGGGAAGGAGCCAAAATGAGGTTTTAACCTTACTAGCCAACGAAAAAAGAACGCTTCATCCAGAATTTTCTTTTTTACCTGCAGGATACACTAGAATGTCGGTTGAGAGATTTTCACCGCATAAAGGGCTAGTTACCTCATCGTTGGTGCGTGAAGAATCGGCATACGAGGTTTCTTACATTAATTAAAACATTAAAATTGAAAAATAAAATTATCATATTCAATCCCAGAAGTGCCAATGCTAAACACCGCATACCAAATTCCATTTTACAGGTGGGAGCATCTGTTCATGGTAAATTTGAATACATTTTGGTAGATGGTAATTTGGAGAAAAGACCATTAGAAAAAATACTGTCTTTACTTGAAACCGGTGAATATGGTTATTTCTGCTCTACAGTGATGCCCGGCCCTCAACTTCGGCAAGCCATACCTTTTACTCGTGAAATAAAATCTAAGTACCCAAAAATTGTTTCTATATGGGGAGGTTATTTTGCATCCAATCAGTATAAGGTTTGTATGGATTCAGGAATTGTTGATTTCATAATTAATGGCCCAGGAGATGTAGCTTTTCCATCGTTATTGCAACAGTTAGAATTCAATAATAGGTTTGATTTATCCGCTATAAAAAATCTCATTTATAAGAATGAGAAAGGAGAGATTATTAAGACTGCCAAAGAACCACTACTTGATCAAGATTCCTTGGCTCCGCTACCATATCAGCACCTCAACCAATATTATCCGGTTAAGAATTACCTGGCTAAAACTTTCATGGGTAGCACAACATTGTCTTACCACTCTAGTATGGGTTGTCCGTTTACCTGTTCATTTTGTGGAATTGTTCCAATTTTCAATGCCGCTTGGAAAGGAAAATCGGCTGAAAACATGTATGAAGACGTAAAATATTTTAAATCTAATTACGGTATAGATGCCATTGAGTTTCACGACAACAATTTTTTCACCTCTAAAAAGCGGGTCGTGGAGTTTTCTAAACTCATACTAAACGACAATATTAAATACTGGGGAGAAGGACGAATTGATACCATCAATAGGTACACAGATGAGGATTTAACCCTTATGAAAAAGGCAGGATGTACCATGATATTTTTGGGTGCAGAAACGGGTAACGATGAAGTTCTAAAGCAAATGAACAAGGGAGGAACCCAATCGGGTAAAATGATCAAAGAATTTGCCGCTCGTATGAAGCGGGTAGGTATCATTCCTGAAATGTCGTTTGTATTAGGAATGCCTGCAGATACCGAAGAACAGGTGTACAAACAGATTTTATGGGATATTAATTTCATTAAAGAAATCAAAGAAATCAATCCGGATACGGAAATCATTATTTACCTCTATAGCCCTACTCCAACAGAAGGGTCCGACCTGTATCAACAAATACTGGATGCGGGTTTTAAATTCCCAGAAACATTAGAAGATTGGATTTCGCCAAGTTGGGAAAACTTTGACCTCAGAAAAAACCCACTAACTCCATGGTTGAAACCATACATGATTGATACCATTAAAAATTTTGAGACTGTATTGAATGGAAAATACCCAACGGTATCAGACTTTCGAATTACGGGTTATAAAAAAGCAATTCTGCAATTGGCTTCCAATTGGAGATATACAACGGGTTTTTATAAATTACCGTACGAAATCAAGGTGCTTCAAAAAATATGGAAATACCGTCAACCAGAAATTGAAGGATTTTACTCTGAATAATGAAAAAATTCATTCAAAAGTTAGTTCATCCTTTTTATAAGCGATATCATTTTTGGTATCACCGAAAACCACGTAAATACAAGTTTGGAAAAGTGTATACCATGGTTCAGCCCAGCGTATTTTCTCCTATTAACACCATTAGCACCAAAGTATTTCTTGATTACCTGTCCAACCTAAATCTTTCCAGAAAAAAGGTATTAGAATTGGGTTGTGGTAGCGGCATTATTTCCATTCAAAGTGCTTTTCAGGGGGCAGTAGTAACCGCAAGTGATATTCATGAAACGGCAGTAAAATCGGTAGTAAAAACCGCCAACCAACAAAATCTATTAGTTACTGGAATTGTGAGCAACCTGTTCGATAAATTAGAAGGAATCCATTTTGACTATATTTTTATAAATCCGCCCTATTACCCTAAAAAGCCGCATAATTTAGAAGAAAATGCCTGGTTTTGCGGTGAAAACTTCGAATATTTCGAAAATCTATTTCTACAGCTTTCGTTACTGGAATTGGAAAAAACACAGGCATTAATGATTTTATCAAATGCCTGCGATCTAAAACAGATTTCCAGTAAGGCAGAAAAAAACCAACTGCGGTTAAAAGTGGTACAAAAAGTGAAACTAACTTTTGAAACTAATTCCATTTACCGAATTGTAAATGCTTCGTAATTGATGATTTTTTTACCAAATAATTAGAATTACTAAAATTTCGATAATCACGCACCCTTTCACTTTATTACATTTGTAGGTATGAACGAATACTTAGATGCAGATCCGGAGCACCTTTCGGGTTCTGATAAAGATTTAGAAAAAGTACTACGGCCCAAATCGTTTGGTGATTTTACCGGACAAGATCATGTAGTAGAAAATCTGAAAGTGTTTGTAGAGGCAGCTAAACTCAGAGATGAGGCACTAGATCATGTTTTACTACATGGACCTCCAGGACTGGGTAAAACCACCTTAGCCAATATCATTGCCAACGAATTAGGAGTAGACATAAAAATTACTTCTGGACCGGTGTTGGATAAACCGGGTGATTTAGCAGGTTTACTGACTAATCTAAGTGCAAATGATGTTCTGTTTATTGATGAAATACATCGATTAAAACCTATTGTAGAAGAGTTTTTATACTCGGCTATGGAGGATTATAAAATCGATATCATGATTGATACCGGACC
>JBMYWA010000012.1:0-41054 GCA_049606935.1 Salibacteraceae bacterium | reverse complement strand
GATTCTTCGAATCATTTCCTTGGGCATTGGTCATAATTATTGCTATCCCAATGAAATAGGTTAATAAGAAAAATTTCTTCATCTGCTTTAAGTATAAGATTAATAAGTAAGTATTTACATGCAATTTAGGGTAATTTCTCTTCCTTACAAAATAAAACCAGATTCGGATAATTTAATCTTAATCAGAACCGTATTTTTGCCGCCCAATAAAATCACAATATGAGTCTTCAAGATCAAATAGATATTAGAAAAACGTTTGGAATTATTTCGCATCCTGATGCGGGTAAAACCACGCTTACCGAGAAGCTATTATTATTTGGTGGGGCTATTCAAGTAGCCGGAGCTGTGAAGAATAACAAGATTAAAAAAACGGCTACCTCCGATTTTATGGAAATTGAAAAGCAAAGAGGTATTTCGGTAGCTACTTCGGTTATGACTTTTCATTACAAAGACAAACTCATAAATATACTGGATACACCTGGTCACAAGGATTTTGCAGAGGATACCTATAGAACGTTAACCGCTGTGGATAGTGTGATTCTAGTAATTGATGCAGCTAGTGGCGTAGAACCTCAAACACGTAGGTTAATGGAAGTGTGTAGAATGCGTGACACTCCTGTAATCATTTTTGTAAATAAAATGGACCGTGAGGGTAAGGATGCCTTTAGTTTATTGGATGAATTGGAAGAAGAACTCGGTATTAAAACCAGACCGCTTACATGGCCTATTGGTATTGGACAAGATTTTAGAGGTGTTTATAATATTTACGAAAACGAAATAAATCTTTTCAATCCTAACAAAACCAACATTGAAGACGATGTTGTTTCCATTTCTGATTTGGCAGATACTAAGCTAGATGACTTTTTAGGCAATCAAGCAGCTGAATTGAGAGATGATTTAGAATTGGTAGAAGGTGTTTACGACCCGTTTGATATTAATGAATACTTAGCCGCGAAAACGGCACCTGTGTTTTTTGGTTCGGCTCTAAATAACTTCGGTATTCGTGAAATGTTGGACACTTTTGTGCAAATTGCTCCCAATCCGCTACCTCGTGAGTCTGACGCAGGGCCTATTGCTCCCTTAGATCCAAAATTTAGTGGTTTTATTTTTAAAATTCACGCTAACCTTGATCCACGACATAGAGATAGAATTGCGTTTTTACGCGTTTGTTCCGGAAAATTTGAACGAAACAAATTCTTTGAGCATGTTCGATTAGGAAAGAAACTTAAGTTTTCAAACCCATACTCTTTTATGGCGCAAAGCAAGGAAGTAGTTGATGAAGCTTTTCCGGGGGATGTTATTGGGTTGTATGATACGGGGAACTTTAAAATTGGGGATACCTTAACCCAAGGTGGCAAATACATGTTTAAAGGTATGCCTAGTTTTTCTCCAGAATTATTTAGGGAGGTTGAAAACACCGATCCTATGAAAACCAAACAATTGGAAAAAGGGTTACGTCAGTTATCAGACGAGGGGGTTGCGCAATTATTTACCCAACAACCGGGTAACAAAAAGATTTTGGGTACAGTTGGTGAATTACAATTTGAAGTTATCCAATACCGATTAAAACATGAATATGGTGCTTCTTGTTCTTTTAGAGGATTACCCTATCATAAGGCCACTTGGTTAACATCTACCAATCAAGGACAGTTAGATACTTTTACAAGAATTAAAGCAAGGAATTGTGTGCAAGATAAAGATGAAAACTGGGTGTTTTTAGCCGATTCTCCATTCTTGTTAAACATGGCAAAATCTGATTATCCGGATATTGAATTCCATACCACAAGCGAGTTTAAAGTTGGGAGTTAATCCTCCTCTACATTGCTAAAACAACAATTTCAATTCTTCTATTTTTTGCTTTACCCTCACTAGTTTTATTGGAGGCAACAGGTTTTGCAGAACCCCAACCTTTGAATTTTAAACGCTTGGATGAAATTCCATTTTCTTGTACGTAAGCCATTACTGAGTAGGCTCTATCGGTGGATAAAGCAAGATTTGTTTTGGAGTCACCCACATTATCCGTATGACCTTCAATTGAAATTTTGAACGTAGGGTGTTCTTTCATGTAGGCAATCAAAGCATCTAAACTTGCTCTAGACTCCTCATTAATATCAGCCGAATTAGTTTTGAAATGAATGTTCTCAATGGTAATATGCTGCCCCATTTTAGATTCTTCTACCTCCACATTTACCTTGGCTTTCACAGGCTCGTCTTGCTTAGGGGCTTTTACCAATTTATTATTAAAAGCTACATCCGTACCCTTGGCAGTTAACATGTAATCGGCTGAGTCCTCAATATTAACAATGGCTGCATAGGTACCATTTCGGGTATCCACATTTACAGATTCTACCTTTTGTGTTTTGGTATTTCGGAGTTCAACTGTAGCATCTTCTGGAATTTCACCATTGGTAGTTTTTACAGTACCTTTTACCATCATGACTTTTTCTGGTCTAATTTTTTTAGGGATTTCAACGCTATATAAATCTATACTCTTACCCTTACCTCCGCTATTGAAGGGAGAGGAAGACCCGAAATAAGCTGTTTTACCATCTAAACTAACCACGTAACCATGCTCATCATCTGGTGTATTTAAGGGATAACCCAAGTTTAAAGGTGTGGACCATTCTCCATCCACAAAGCGGCTAACAAATACATCATATCCTCCAAGCCCCATGTGTCCGTTTTTAGATGCGAAGTATAACGTTTTATCATCCGAATGAAAGAAAGGGCTTTTTTCGTGGCCAGCTGTATTTATAGGTTCTCCCATGCTTTCTCCCACACCCCATGATCCGTTGGGTTGTCTTTTTGATTGGTAAATATCAATACCTCTAGTACCTTCTTTAAATACTGCATACATTAACCATTGACCATCTTTAGATACTGTAGGTTGAGCCTCCCAGCCTTGATCAGTATTAATATTTGGTCCTAAACTTTTAGGTTTAGTCCAGTGCCAGGACTCCGAACTCGCCCCTTCTGGAACCGAATACTCATATTTAGAGTGAAAAATGTCGCAATTCATTTTACCTTGAATTGGAGAACATTCTGTGTAATAGATTTCTCTATTATTAATGGTTATAGCTGCCCCTCCATAATTTGCCCTATGATTGGTATTAAATGGATTACCGAACGCCTGCCCTTTTTCAAATGAACCGTTCACAAGATTAGACATAGAAAATCGCTCTATTTCCACTATTCTATCTGAAGTTGCTCCAATTCCATCTCTTTCATTTTTTTTAACCTCAATTTTTCGGGTATATAAAAGCACTTCATTGTCGGGCGAAATAGCGGGTAAATATTCGTCACTATCTTCTTGAGAAAGTGGCAATACCTTTATTGGATTGAATGGCAAGGGGTTGGCATATTGATACGCCAAAAACTGCGCAAGTTTGTAGTTTAATGTTGCTGTTTCAATTTGTTCATCATACCGTCTTTCAAACTTTTTAGAGTCGTCACTTTCAAATTTAATAAAGTTGTTGTAGTACTTGGCTGCCTCTTCAAACGCCCCTTTATTCATGTTAATTTCACCTAAAAAGAAATAAGCCGCAGAATGCATGTCGGGGCAATTTTCAACCACACGTTTTAACGAGCTTTCCGTGTTTTGAAACGGCATGTGTTTACTCCTCGACATTTTGATTTGACTGAAAGTCTTTTCCCATATAGCCAAATAAAAATCTTCATCTAATTCTATAGCTTCACGGAAATAGTTCATTCTTTCTTTAAAGGTATATTTTTTCTTATCCAAAGCGTTAGAAAAAGCCTTGTTCGCTTTTTTATTGGTAGATAAGCCACAGTTTTCTTCTTCTTGAGCAGAAATGCTTAAACTAGATAAGGTTAATACGCAAAGACTGAGAACAATAGATAATCTGCTAAAAAATGGCTTACTCATAATTCAATATATTCCGCACGAATGTGCAAATCATTTAACCTATTTCCAATAAAATTATTTCATTTTAATGAAAAAAAAAGAGGGGAAAAACCCCTCCTTTATACTAGCAACATAAATGCCAATTTATCTAATATGCAAGGTTAAAACAGGTATATTAGAATGGTTTACTACAGATTCTGTAATGTTATCACTGAATATTTTTTTCATACCTCTGTACCCGTGAGTAACCATAGCAATTACATCCACATCGTTTTGTTGCGCATACGCAATTACTCCTTCATCAATGTTAAACGCGTTATAAATATTAGTGGAAGCACCCTCTAAACCGTAGGCATTAATTACATCATTTAACCTTTGCTCAACGGTATTGGTTTCTTCAAAGTAACTTGGAGTATTAATGTAAACCAAATCTAAATCGGCCAGAAACATATCTGAAAAGTTTTTTATTCTCAGCAATTGTTCATTAATTGGTGATTCTGTAAAATCAGAACTGCAGGCTACTTTTTTAATATTGAAGCTATCGCATTTATTATTTACTGTTAATACAGGAACCTTAGATTTACGAACAATTTTTTGAGCATTTGAGCCAATAAATGCCTCTCTTAATCCAGACGCACCATGAGTTCCCATCACAGTAAAATCAATTTCATGTTTATCAGTAAATTCGTTGATTTCTTGTTCCAATTCGGTATCTACAATAAACGTCTTAACCTGTACTCCATCATTGGTCAACTCTGTCTCTAAATCATTCATTTGATTTTGTACACGTTCTTTTTGTTGTTTTATGGCCTCCATAACCACTTCTGGTTGCATACCTGGCATGGTGATATCTCCAGCGGATGTTAGGCTGATATCTACGTATTGCTGAACACTATTTAGCGAATGAAGAACAAAGAGTTCTGCATTAGCGCTTTGAGCAAGACTAACTGCTACATTTAGTGCATTGTTAGCCGCTTCAGAAAAGTCGGTTGGAAATAATATACGTTTCATGACAATTATTTTTACGGTTTATTAAGCAATAAAGGTAACGATAATTGTAAAAAACAAGTATGATTTTAATTAGGGTTTAGAAGATTTTTAAAGGATTTCGGTAATGATTTTCTCTACGTTATAACCCTCTGCTTCGGCTTTATAATTCGGAACAATTCTATGCCTTAAAATGGCCAAAGCCACTGCTTTTACATCTTCAATATCTGGAGTAAATTTACCATTAATTAAAGCATGAGTTTTAGCACCTAAAATTAGATATTGCGAAGCTCTAGGTCCTGCTCCCCAAGACACATATTCTTTTACAATGTTTGCGGCAAACTCTCCATGTGGGCGCGTTTTAGCGGTTAGTTTCACTGCATATTGTAGCACGTTATCAGATACAGGAACCCTTTTCACTAAATGTTGAAAATAAGTAATCTCTTCACCGGTAAGAACACTATTAATAGTTTGTTTTTCATCGCTAGTGGTTGTTTTAACCACTTGCAATTCTTCCTCAAATGTTGGGTAGTCTACCCATATATTAAACATGAACCTATCTAATTGCGCTTCTGGTAAGGGATAGGTACCTTCTTGTTCTATTGGATTTTGCGTAGCGAGAACAAAAAATGGCTGATCTAACTTAAATGTTTGCCCACCCGCAGTAACCGATTTTTCTTGCATAGCTTCCAATAAGGCAGATTGCGTTTTAGGAGGGGTTCTATTAATTTCATCAGCCAAAATAATATTAGCGAAAATTGGGCCTTTAATAAATTCAAATTTTCTGGAATCATTCAACACCTCAGAACCAATAATATCTGAAGGCATTAAATCAGGGGTAAATTGAATACGGCTATAATTTAAACCTAAGGCGGTTGATATACTGTTAACCAACAAAGTTTTAGCCAATCCGGGAACACCTACAAGGAGCACATGCCCACCGCTAAATATGGCAATAAGCACTTCTTTTACTACGTCTTTCTGGCCAACAATTACTTTAGCAACCTCCGTAGATAATTCGCTGTATTTCTCTCTAAAAGCTTCAACCGCTTCTACATCTGATTTAAAATTAATATCTGCCATATGCTAAAACCAACTGTGTTGAAATTCACAATCTTGAAACTGATCGTCAATTTTTATGTAATTTATTTTAATTTTTCCTTGAATCCATTTGTCTACGGCTTCTTTTTCTTTTTCAGCTTTTGCCGCTCCTTGAATTTTTAAGTAATCATCCTCTAAATTTGCTCTATGAGCATCGGTAACCGAAACCAATTTAACCAATCTGTATGATTGTGAACCATCAAACTTTTGATAAATAACAGGGTCTGAAATTTCGCCTGGTTTCATTTTATCCAGAATAAAAAACAGGCTAGGATCAACCTTACTTACTTGGTCAATCTCGAAAGTTGTACTTCCGGTTTCAGGATTAATCATTTTACCACCGTTCATTCTGGTTGACTTATCATCTGAATACTTAGCTGCCATACCTTCAAACTTAACAGAATCCACATTCAAAATTTGGGTTTTTAGAGAGTCTAACACCGTTTTTGAGTAGGCTAAATCACTCGTAGAAATACTAGGCTTAAGCAGAATGTGACGCACATTAGCCTGCTGCCCTCTTCTTTCAATAAGTTGCACAATATGAAAACCATATTCTGTTTCAAAAACCTCTGAAACCTGACCAGGTTGAATTGAAAATGCAACGGCAGCAAATTCTTTTACCAAAGCTCCACGTTTCATAAATCCAAGTTCCCCATTTTTTCTAGCGGATCCAGGATCTTGAGAATATAAAAATGCTAGCGTACCAAAATCTTCGCCTTGTAAAATTCTTTGTCTAAAACCTTCAAGTTTTTCTTGGGTACGTTTTTTTTCTTCTTCGCTAATTACGGGGTCAATCACTATATGTTCTACTACTACCTCTGAGTTTACAAAAGGCAAGCTATCTTCTGGTATTTTATTAAAAAAAACTTTCACCTCTTTTGGAGAAATATCAACATCAGCAGTAATGGATCCTTGCATTTGCTGAATTAGCATTTGCTCTTGAATAAGGTCATGAAATTCATCTCGAATAGCCGGAATTGATTTACCGTAAAATTCTTCTAATTTCTTTTCAGATCCAATTTGTTGCACAAAGTATTGAATTCTTCGGTCAATTTCTCCAGAAATTTGGTCTTCCGAAATTTCCAAACTATCAACTGCTGCTTGATTTAACAACAGTTTTTTAAACAGTAAATCCTCAAAAATTACACATCTTGAATTCTCTTCTACTACTTGGCCAGATCTGGCATACTGAATGGCAGCAGTTTCTAATTCTGATTGCAAAACAATTTGATCGGCAACCACCGCAACCACTTTATCTACGGTTTTTCTTTCCTCATTTTGGGCTTTTCCAATAATAGAAGCACACAAAATTGCGGAAACCAACAAATATTTTTTAAGGTTTGAATAATTCAATTTGATTTTCTTTTTTAGCATCTTGATAAATATCTGAACTCAACTTCTCTAGTAATTCAAGTTTCCTGTTATTCAGAATAATTCGTTTAATATTATTGTATTCCATCGAAAGTGGAGAAACGCTATCTTTTAATTTATAGTCAACAATTCTAACCAAATAATACATGCCATTGTCATATAATTCAATTAGTTTCTTGTTTTTTAACAATCTTTCTTTGTTGTAGGATACAATAGGCACAACATTTAATAAATCATTTAGATACATCCACTCCCCATCAAAAGAGTAGTTAGATGAATGCATATAACAATAATTATCTAGCTTTTCAATATCTTCAATATCATCGGAAACTATCCATTTTTTAACCTTCTTGATATTCTTATCGGTAGAGTCTAGTTTTAAATAATTTGCTTTTAGGATATAATCTACCAAAACAAAACTCTCTTGGTTACTCTCGTAATATTCTTGAATTTCAGATTTAGAAATTACGGTGTCCAACTTTTCTTGCAGTAATTGATTTCGGTAAGCAAATATTAATAAGTCATTTTTATACCTATCTAACTTTTCCTGCACATCCTGCTCGCTAAAAGGCAAGTTTAATTCCGCTTGATGAACTAGCAATTGCCTATCAATCCAATTGTTAATATAGTTGTTTCGAATATTTAGGCTATCCTCCATAGAGGATTCAAATGGAATGTTTTTTAAAACTTCGCGTTCATACAAAGTTTTGGAATAAACTTTCACCACCGGTTTATCATTAACTACGGTTTCCGACTGTTGTTGACAAGATAAAAAAGCAAAGTTTATGCCTATAAAAAAATAGATAATCCTTTTCGCCACCCTTATTCAATATTAAGCACCTCTTTATTTACGGAGTAAGAATATTTATTTCTTAGCTCTATTATCCACCTTTTATCCAGTTCATCTTGATAGGCTGAAGTAACCAATCCTTTAACCTCAGATAGTTCTTTTGGTTGAGAAGCCAATACATTAGATACGTTTACTACCACAAAACTTCCATTTGTTGATTGAATGGAAACACCTTTTTTCCATGCCACTTCATCCAACATTTTTTCTTGACCCTTTTCAAACTTCCCTTCACGAATAGTTAACCCTAACTCTGAGTTCGTGTTTATTTTAGATTCTATGGTTGAATCTGCTATACCTTCTGAGACTAAAGACATCACCAAATCAGCATTCTCTTGAGAATTGCATATGTACAATTTTGCCTCTAGTCTATCTTTCCACATGTAATTCTCTTTGGTTGAATCATAAAAATTAGCCAATCCCGTTGAATCTTTCATCGCTTTTTTCCAAACTTCATCTTCCATGATTTCAAATAATAAAATACCATCATGGTACTCCGTAACCAAGGCCTTATATTCCGGGTACTTTAACTTAAGAACTGATTTTTCGTAATTAATTATGGAGTAGTCTACAAACTTTTCAAATTCTTGATCCACAAATAGAGGTATTGACATTGGTTTTTGATTTTTCATTCTTCTATCTAGAAACTCTGTAAAATCCGCCTGAGTTATTACCTCTTTATTTCCTTTATATTTCTTATCATTAATAATGATAAGAGGGCGATTTAGATTAGACCCAATTTTGGAATCCCAGTCATTTTTGAAATAAGAAGAGTCTAAAACATCGTAAAACGCAACTTTGGACTTTTCCTTAATTTTCACCTTATAATCATCCATTAACTTCAGCACCAAGGCATGTTCCGAACCAAGACTTCTTCTATCTCCTTTAACTTTTTTGGATAGCTCATCGTACTCTTCTTCATATGTTCCTACATTTTTTTTATCTTCTAAAAGAATAATATGCCAGCCAAATTGGGTTAAAAATGGTTCTGAGTAATTTCCTTTTTCGGGTATTGAATAGGCTACTTTTTCAAAGCTAGGAACCATTCTACCAGGCCCAAACCAACCTAAATCGCCACCTTTTTGAGCCGAGCCTCGATCATCAGAATAGGTGTTAGCTAATTTTGAAAACGATTCACCTGCTTGCAGTTCTGCATAAATTTCAGATATCTTTTTCTTCGCTTTTTTAACTTCCTCAGGAGTAGATTTCTCGTTAGAAATAATCATAATATGAGCAGCTTTTATTTCTCCTCTTGAAGGAATTTTATCCTCAATTTTTAATATATGATATCCGTAAGATGTACGTACCGGATTGGAGATCTTACCCACAGGCGTATTATAGGCCATGCTTTCAAAAGGGTACACCATCCGAAAGGCAGAGAAATATCCCAAATCGCCTCCATTTTCTTTTACCGATGGATCGTCTGAATTGGCTTTGGCTAGCTTAGTAAAATTAGTGTCAGTTTTCGCTATTTTCAAAATCCTATTTACTTTATTCCAAGCTTCCAAGGTGTCTTGAGGTGATGGGTTATCTGGGATTTTAACCAAAATATGACTAGCTTTTATTTCATATTGTAGTCTTTCATACGCCTCATTAATTAACTCCTCCGTAAATTGGTTATCTACCAAATAAGGAGATGCTAATTGATCAATATAACCTTCTAACTCATTCACAAAAGTGGGAACTGTATCATATCCTTGCACCTCCGCATCGTGAACTTTTAACTTAAAGTTTAAGTATAACTCCAAATATTCTTCTACACTTTTTTTATCAGCCGACTCAATTTCAACATTGTTTTTGTTATAAATAGCCATAAACTCATCTACGGTGATGTCTTGACCTTCAATTGTTAACAATACTTCTTTTGGAGTCTGTCCCAACATCACGTTCGACATCAAAAAGGTTACTCCGAATAACACATGTTTTAACTTCATATCTCTAATAAATCAATTTATCAAAAGGTTTTAATTATCCTTCAATTATACTAACACAAAAGTGTTTTTCAATGCATTTATTAAACATTTTAAAAGACACAAAAGTACTAAGAAAAAATAGTTGTATTGGGTTCAGTGTTGTCAAATTATGAGGCTATCGTAAAAGTAAAAAAGTACCCCTTTTCTTGTAAATCGCTCCGGTAAAATTTTCTACTTCCAAATAATACACATATGCACCAAATGGAGCTTTTGACCCAGAAATATCACCATCCCAACCTTGAAAATAATCTGTGGTTTCAAAAACAATTCCGCCCCATTTATCATAAATGGATAACTTGTAAGAAGATATTTCTCCAAAGCTTATTACGGGGTTAAAAACCGGATTTTCTCCATTTGGTCTAAAAGCATTTGGAACAAATATTTTCAAATTGTCGGTAAAGCATATTTGGTTAGATTGCACGGTATCTCTTTGTCCAAATTGGTTCCCGGCTCCTTCTCTTGCCTCAATTTCAAAACAAAAATTTGCACCATATGAAATTTTATCTTCTAGTGGATAAACAAAAGAATTAATACTATCGGAAACTGATCCGATTTCAGATTTGATTCCATCAATAATTAAATTAATTGCATATTCATCAACACCAGAGGTAACCGTGTCCCAACCTTTGTAATGATTCCAGTTTAAAAATACGTTTAAGGAATCCTCATCCCAAACTCCCTCTAAAAAAATTGAAGCCGCTGGTTGAGAAATAAATAGTAAACTTCCACAGGTATCTTCTACCCCAACTCTATAGAAGTAAGAAGTTTGATCAACGCTGACATCGTAATCATGAAATTGAATAACAGGGGTGTTTTCAAATGGAATTCTATCTACCTCAAAGAAATTTATCTTTTTATCGAGACTTCTAAACAACACATATTGCGATACCGGTAATGAAGTATCTGTCAAACTTTCTACAAAAATATTCTTGTTATCCTGAACCGTTACTTTTTTAAAGTATTGCTTTTGAGGAATTATTGCTGAATTTGCAATAGCACATTTAAAATTGGAGGTACTCGTTCTTACCTTACCACTGGAAAACGCTCGTATCTTGTAACAATATTTTGCCAAAACGTCTGTCTTTGGATGAGTAAATGAGGTGTCTGTTGCTGGTAAAGTAATAACAGATTGATACGGGTTATTATTAATACTTACCAAAATTTCATACCCCTCTAAATCGGGCCAATTAATATAAGAAGACCAATTAAGTGTAATGGTATTTTCGCAATTATTAGGAAAAATATCTAAATGAATAGTTCTTTGTTTATCAGCACCGGGAGATACGTTTCCGTTAGGTTTACTGACTGAGGAACAACTATCAAAAGCACTTATAGTATACATTTCCCAATTTAAATTAGGGTCTATTATTGGAAGAGTTTCTAAAAACTGAGTATTATTAATTCCAAAAATGGTATCCCTAAAACCAAACGATGGTGGCGTTTTTGTCCAATACAACACATAATAACCTCTAGTATCTAATGAGGTTGAAGGGCTCCATCCCAATTGTACTTGTTGATTACCCATATTATCAATAACTGTTATTGAATCAAATACGGGAGTAGCAGGAGGTGTTGCATCTTCAAATTCTTCAAACAAAATAGATGATTGAGAAACGCACCCGAGGTTGTCTGCAATCTCAATTCTGTAATAAACTGTATCAAAGCAAACCTTAAAATCGTCAGCAAGCTGTTCATTTCCGTAGTTCCTTGTTCCGATGTTAACAAAAGGGTTTGTTGATCCAATTTTCCGATAGACATTATAAACTCCAGAACTGGAAACTAAATCTGGATCAAAAACTGGATTCCAGTTCACCACAGCAGTTGAGTCCGTAACTGGACCAAAAACGGGTAGAATTGTTTGACCTGTATCAGAAGAAGGTGAATTAGTAACCCCTGAACCATCATTATATACCGATTGAACAAAATAAAAATAGTCTCCTAAATTTGCATTATTCACATTATCCAGAAAAGAATTGGAGTTAATATTGTTAACTACCGTCATGGTGTAAGGGCCTGCAACATTATCTGAAATAAAAACCTGATATTCAATAAACTCATTCAATGGGTCCGTGGTTGGGATCCACGTTATTGTTGTATTGCCAGCAACATTTACGGAAACACATCTTAATTCAGGAGGTAATACAGCCCCTTGATTGGTTTTAGCAATTGCTAAAAAAGAAATTATAAAAACAACTAATTTAATTTTCATTGATTAAACAACTTAACGTTGGATTTGTAATTTTATTAGAACTATTTAAAAGTCGTATTTTTTTGAAACTAGTTGTCTTTTTCCTTCTCGAAATTCCTCAAGAATTTCATCCATTATTTCTGTCGCAGTTTGAATAGAGTTAATATAAGTAGCCACTTGGCCTATTTCAAGTTCTCCGTTTACCATATCGCCTTCAAACATGCCTTTTTTTGCTCTACCTCTTCCTAAAACTTTTTTAAGTTCATCAATACTCGCGTTTTCATGATATGCCATTTGTATGCGATCAAAAAATTCATTTTTTAACAACCTTACCGGAGTTAACTCTTTTAAAGTTAAAGATGTGTCTCCTTCTTTTGAGTTCACCACCATTTTTTTAAAATTCTCATGCGCTGAAGACTCCCTTGAGGCAACGAATCTGGATCCAATTTGCACCGCATCTGCTCCTAAAGTCATTGCAGCAAGCATGGCTTTTCCTGTAGCAATACCACCAGCGGCAATCACAGGAATTTGAACCGAGTCTTTAACATTTTGAATCAAGGTTAGTGTAGTGGTTTCTTCTCTTCCATTGTGGCCGCCAGCTTCAAATCCCTCTGCCACCACGGCATCCACTCCGGCTAGTTCACTTTTTACAGCAAATTTGGCACTTGAAACCACATGTACCACGGTTATACCTTCTTTTTGCAATGTAGATGTCCAAGTTTTTGGATTACCAGCAGAAGTTATAACTATAGGCACTTTATGTTTAATTATAGTTTTAACGTGGGACTCAATGTCCGGGTACAAAAGCGGAAGATTAACCGCAAAGTTTTTTTTAGTTGCCTCTTTACATTTAATAATATGTTCCTCCAAAACCTCAGGATACATAGAGCCTGCGCCAATCACCCCTAAACCACCATAATTACTTACAGCTGCTGCCAATTGCCATGGCGAACACCATATCATTCCCGCTTGAATAATTGGTATTTCAATTGAAAATAGTTTTGTAATTCTATTCATTCTCATTACTTTCGTCCACGCAAAAATAACTCTTTTAAGAGCCTTTTTTGCAATAATGAGCCTGAGAAACTCATTTACTTTTTGGGGATTTATTAACGAGTTATGCTTCTGCATCACTCTAAATATTGGATGAGTTAATCCGTATGAAACTATTATATACATTACTACTTGTAGTTATTTCACAATTTGCTAGCGCTCAATTTTACAATTGGGAAGTAGGAGGCGGTTTAGGTACTTCTAATTATCTTGGTGATATTGGAGGAGTTGAAAAAGAAGGTTCTAAAGGACCATCTGATTTAATGTTTGAAACCACTAGGTTTAATGCGGGTCTATTCACAAGAAAATACTTGGATTATAGATGGCACTTAAATTTAAGTGCCAGTTATTTAAGTATTGAAGGAGCCGATGCTAACTCCCCAAATACCGATAGAACCAGTAGAAACCTGGATTTTGAAAACAACATTTTTGAATTCGCGGCTGTAGGTGAATACCATCCCTTAATAATAAATGATTTAGGAGGAAAAAAACGTCATATTGCGGATTTACATCTTATTGTGGGAGCAGGTCTTGGGGTTATTTATAGTGACCCGGTAAGCGTTTCTGGAGGAAGTCGAGTTAAACTTAGACCTTTACGAACGGAAGGGTATTCCTACTCTCCAATTCAAATGATTGTACCTTTAAGTACCGGTGTTTTTGTAAGTTTTAAAGGAAAGTATTCGGGTTATAGAGTTCACAGAATTGGAATTAACATTAATTACAGAATTACTTTTACGGATTACCTAGACGATGTAAGTACGGTTTACCCCCAGTTGTCTGAATTTGAAGGCGACTTAGAGCGACAAAACGCTTCTTACAAGGGGTGGCACCCAAATGATCCATCTAATACAGATTATAGAGAAGGAGCCGTAAGAGGTAATCCAAATTCTAATGATGGATATTTAACTACCATGATTTATTATTCGAAAAGGTTGCGATCGGGTAAAAAATCTCACAAACTACCTAGAAGACAAGAGTTTTACGGTAGATCCAAACGGGTTAAGTTTAAATAAGTTAAAACTTGATAACAATCATATTTTCCTTTCAATTTTGCTACCCTTTCCATTAAAATAAACGAGCTTGATGTTTTATTTTCGTGAGTCGTAATTGACATGTAAAAACGCGAATAATGCAAAAAGACACAGCTATTTTTGATTTAATCGATCAAGAGAAAAAACGCCAGATTGAAGGCGTTGAATTAATCGCATCTGAAAATTTTGTAAGTCAGAATGTTTTAGATGCCATGGGCTCTATTTTAACCAACAAATATGCCGAAGGTTACCCAGGCAAAAGATACTATGGCGGCTGCGAAGTTGTGGATAAAGTTGAGAATTTAGCAATAGATAGACTTAAAGAGTTATTCGGTGCTTCGTGGGCTAATGTGCAACCACATAGTGGCTCGCAAGCAAATTATGCGGCATTAATGGCTATGATTAATCCGGGGGATACAGTTTTAGGTTTTGATTTATCTCATGGAGGCCATTTAACACACGGATCTCCGGTAAACTTTTCGGGAAAGATGTACAAACCGGTTTTTTATGGGGTAAATCGAGATACAGGTATGGTTGACTACGATGCCATGGAAGCCCAAGCCAAAAAAGAAAAGCCGAAAGTAATAATTTGTGGAGCTTCTGCATATTCTAGAGATTGGGATTACGAACGTGTTCGTGAAATTGCTGATGAAGTGGGTGCTTTTGTGATGGCCGATATTGCACACCCCGCTGGACTAATTGCTAAAGGATTATTAAATGACCCTTTACCGCATGTGCATGTAGCCACCAGTACCACTCATAAAACTTTACGTGGACCAAGAGGTGGAATTATCATGATGGGAGAAGATTTTGAAAACACCCTTGGTGTAACTACCATGAAGGGAACCGTAAGACCTATGAGTGCTTTGTTTGATTCTGCCGTTTTTCCTGGCTCTCAAGGAGGCCCCTTAGAACACGTTATTGCGGCTAAGGCTGTGGCATTTCAAGAAGCTCTTTCTGATGAATATTTGCATTATATGATTCAAGTAACAAAAAATGCCAAGGTAATGGCTCAAGAATTTATGAGTCGCGGCTACCAAGTTATTTCTGGTGGAACTGATAATCACTCTATGTTGATTGATTTAAGATCAAAAGATATCACAGGTAAAGCAGCAGAAAACTCATTAGTTGAAGCAGATATTACGGTTAACAAAAACATGGTTCCATTTGACGACAAATCACCTTTTGTTACCTCTGGTATTAGAGTGGGTACTGCGGCAATTACTAGTAGAGGAATGACTGAATCTGAAATTCCTGCTGTTGTAGAATTAATGGACAAGGTCATGTCCAATCCAGAAAACGAGTCTACTAAAAAAGAAGTGAAAGCTTCTGTAAATGAATTAATGGGACATCGTCCGTTACATAAATAAACTTAAAATGAATATTAAAGCTAATAATCCATCATTGAAATCATGGATTTCAGTTGCAGAAGGTAGTGATTTTCCAATTCAAAATATTCCTTTTGGAATTTTTTCGACCCCTTCTAAATCAAAACGAGTTGGAACAATAATAGGTGATACAGTAATTGATTTAGCCGAATTAGAGGCCTTTGGCTATCTTGAAGGTCTTGATATTGATACTTGGTCTTATGATAGTGATTCATTAAATCTTTTAATGGACGCGCATAAAAAAGGAACTAGAGCTTTAAGGAATAGAATCTCTGAAATCTTTTCGGCTGATAATTCGGAATTAAAAGACAATAAAGAACATTGTGAAATAGTTCTAAACGCTGTTGAAGATGTAACCATGCACATGCCAATTGAAATTGGTGATTATACAGATTTCTATTCATCTAGAGAACATGCCACTAATGTTGGTACAATGTTTAGAGATCCTAATAATGCTCTTCTTCCTAATTGGTTGCATATTCCTGTTGGTTATCACGGTAGATCTTCCTCCATTGTAATCTCTGGAACCGACATTAAAAGGCCTTATGGCCAAACAAAGCCAAACGATGATGAAGAGCCAGTTTTTGGGCCTTCAAGATTAGTTGACTTTGAATTAGAAATGGGATTCATTACCTATGATGGAAACAAATTAGGAGACCGAATATCAACCGATGAAGCTGAGGATTACATTTTTGGAATGTGCCTTTTTAACGACTGGTCAGCTAGAGATATTCAAAAATGGGAATATGTACCACTAGGTCCGTTTTTGGCAAAAAACTTTGCTTCTCACGTTTCTCCATGGATTGTTACATTAGATGCTCTTCAACCATACCAAATAGATGGACCTAAACAAGATCCAGAGGTATTTGATTACCTAAAATATTCCGGACAGAAAAATTACGACATTGAGTTAGATGTTTTTGTTAAACCTGAAAATGGCGAAGAAACTAGAGTAAGTAAATCTAATTTTAAATACATGTACTGGAACATGAGTCAACAGCTAGCGCATCACACCATTAACGGGTGTAATGTAAGAGCAGGCGATTTAATGGGCTCGGGAACCATTTCTGGCCCAACACCAGATTCGTATGGCTCTATGCTTGAAATTTCTTGGAAAGGAACGAAACCTGTGACTATGAAAGATGGATCAGAAAGACGTTTTATTCAAGACCATGATACCGTAATTATGCGAGGCCATTGTGATAATGGATCCGTAAGAATTGGATTTGGTGAAGTATTAGGGAAAGTTCTCCCTGCAAACAAAATGTAAATTAAATTATAAAAAATTCATGGCAAAAAAGGAAGGTGCAGCTAATCAAAGTGAAGACAAACGAATAGCTAAAGTTTACCGAGACTTATTAAAAAGCGCGCGTTTTTCACAATCAGAAAATGATGTAAGAAAAATTCGAAAGGCATTTGATATTGCCAATGAATCTCATAAAGGGGTAAGGAGAAAGTCGGGCGAGGCCTACATTTTCCACCCCCTTGAAGTTGCTCAAATCATTGCAGAGGAAGTTGGGTTAGGTACAACCAGTATTGTATGTGCCCTACTTCATGATGTGGTGGAAGATACCAGTTTGACTATTCCTGATATTGAAAACTATTTTGGCCCAACAGAAGCTCGAATAATTGATGGGCTAACCAAAATTGAAGAGGTATTTGAAAGAGAAAACTCTATACAGGCTGTAAATTTCAGGAAAATCATTCTTACCCTAGCTGATGATATTCGTGTAGTACTAATAAAACTTGCGGACAGATTGCATAACATGCGAACCCTTGATTCTATGCGTAAGGATAAGCAACTTAAAATAGCTTCAGAAACTTTATACATTTACGCTCCTTTAGCCCACCGATTAGGCCTTCACGCATTAAAATCTGAATTAGAAGATTTAGCTCTTAAATATAAAGCCCCGCAAGTATACGAGGAGATTACTACAAAACTGAAAAAAACTGCGGCAGTTAGAACTCGATTTATTAATCAATTTACACTGCCTATTAGACAAGAACTAGATAAAGCCGGTATTAAATACAGAATTCAAGGCAGGCCAAAGTCGGTGTATTCTATTTATTCCAAAATGAAAGCCCAAAAGGTGCAGTTTGAAGAAGTGTATGACATTTTTGCCATACGTATCATACTAAATGTAAAGGAAGAAACAGAAAAAGCAGAATGCTGGAAAGTTTATTCCATGGCAACTGATTTTTACAAACCAAACCCGGATAGACTTAGAGATTGGATATCAACACCCAGAGCCAACGGATACGAATCTTTGCACACCACAGTAATGAGCCCTGGAGGAAGATGGGTGGAAGTCCAAATTAGAACGGAAAGAATGGACGCTGTAGCTGAAAGAGGATTAGCAGCTCATTGGAAATACAAAGATAAAAAAGCAGACGCATTAGATTCATGGATGTCTAGAATAAGAGAGGTTTTAGAATCTTCATCCGCAAACCCAATTGAATTTGTAGATGATTTCAAACTTAATTTATTTGCCAAAGAAATATTTGTTTTTACTCCCAAAGGACATATACGTTCTATGCCTCATAATTCAACGGTTTTAGATTTTGCCTTTGAAATTCACTCTGAAATTGGTAGAACTTGTATTGGAGCAAAGGTTAGTCAAAAAATGGTTTCTTTAGGTCATACATTATCCAGTGGAGATCAAGTGGAGATTATTACATCAAGGGCTCAAAGGCCAAAAGCAGACTGGTTGGATTTGGTGACTACCACAAAGGCAAAAACCGCTGTAAAAAACTATTTGAAGCTAGAGCGTAAAAAAATCATTGCTCAAGGGAAATCTACCCTAGGTAAAGCAATGAAAAAATATGGAATAACACGTGGCAAGAAAAATTTTCAGACTCTGTCTACCTTTTATGGAGTAACCCAAGTAGATGATATGTTTTACAAAATTGGAATTGAAGACATTCACCTAAACCGTTTAAGTAGATTAAAAGTAGAGGATGGAATTATTACTTCAAAACCCAGACTTAAAAAGGTTACTTCTTTAGAAAAAATACTATCAGAAACTAAGGGAAAAAAAACAGACTTAGTTCTTGGAAGCCAAACATCATTTGATTACGCCTTAGCTACCTGTTGTCATCCAATACCGGGAGATGATGTTATTGGTTTTTTAACCAATAAAGGAGATATGGAAATTCATAGAGTAAGCTGTGACAATACGGTTGGATTATTATCAAATTATGGGTATCGAGCTGTAAAAGCAAAATGGGACTCAAATGAAACAATTTCCTTTCTTTCTGGAATGAAAATAAATGGGTTTGATAGGAAAGGTATCGTAAATGAAATTACAAAAATCATTAGTAACGATCTATTGGTAAATATTCGCTCTATTAATTTCACCACCGAAAACGGGCTTTTTGAAGGCACTATTACCGTTTATGTTAACGATACAGGGCATTTAAAGACCGTAAAGGAAAAAATTAGAGCTATTAAAGGAATCACCTCGGTAATTAGACTAGAATAATACTCCAAATATTTTTATGGGAAATTTTAAAGCATGGTTGAGTGCATTTAGATTACGTACTTTACCTCTAGCTATTGCAGGAATATTATTGGGTTCATTTCTAGCACTTGCTCAGGATAAACACAATTGGATAATTAGTTTAATGGCCATTTTAACTGCCACGTTGTTACAAGTTCTTTCAAATTTAGCAAACGATTATGGCGACTTTACCAAAGGAACGGATAACGAAAATCGTGTTGGGCCAGAAAGAGCCATGCAAAGTGGGGCAATCAATAAAAAACAAATGAAAAATGCACTAATTCTTTTTAGTGCTTTGTCTCTTCTTTCTGGAGTGGTTCTTTTATGGGTAAGCTTTGGTACAGAAAAACTACTTTACGCTCTGCTTTTTCTTTTTATTGGTTTATCTGCTATTTGGGCAGCCATCAAATACACGGTTGGTGATTCTGCCTATGGTTATCAAGGATTAGGTGATGTTTTTGTATTTCTCTTTTTTGGTTTGGTTTCGGTGGTTGGAGTTTATTTCTTAAATGTTCAAAGCATTGATCTAAAGATTTTATTACCCGCTAGTGCCCTAGGCTTATTAAGTACAGGAGTTTTAAACTTAAATAACACTAGAGATATTGAAAACGACAAGGCTTCTAATAAAAACACATTGGCGGTAAAATTGGGTTATCAAAAAGCAAAATTTTATCAGCTAGTGTTGTTCCTTTTCGCGTTGATTTGTACCGAAACCTACCTTCTAGTTAATATGAATGGTGTGCTGGCACATCTCTATTTATTAAGTTTTATTCCATTAACCATCGTTATTATTAAAGTTTTAAAAACAGAAATACCCAAAGATTTAGACCCCTTACTAAAAGTACAGGCTATTTCTACACTTCTATTTGCTGTTACTTTCGGGTTAGGCCAAATACTTTAGGGCACAATAAGTTTTACACTTTCTCCTGAATCAATGTTTCTAATAATATAAACACCAGAGGAATAACCTTCTAATTGCAACCCAATTCTATTGTTAAATGTTTCTATTAAAACTCCCGAAATATTAAATACTTCACCCGTAGTAGGTTTATTAAAAAATATTTCTTGAGCAGTTACTGGATTTGGATAAACAACAAAACCTTCCTCGGTCATCAAATCATTAATGCGAGTAGATAAATTACTATACCAGGGAGTTGGTTTCGAAAATTCAATCCAAGGCTGCATTCCATCCGTTTGTCTTCCGTAGGAGTAATCTTCATTTTGAGAGCCAAATCGTATAGAGTCCACAATAGTTACACCATCTGGAGCAACTAACGCAACAAACTCTCCATCCTTACTCAGTTTAAAGTTAGTATGGTTTTGTCCTTGCCCCGTTTGATCGTCTGCCCAAAACAAAAACCAATCATTACCTGGAATAATCAATTCATTATTACCAATCCAGTACTTTTTTAGATTGGCTTCATCATCTGTAAGGAAATAACCACTTAAGTCAACTGCTTCGGGATTGGGATTATACAGTTCAATCCAATCATCATATTCAAAGTATTCATCATATATAGTGTTGGTATTTGAGGCTTGCAATTCATTTATGGTAACAGCCATGGGAGGTACATAATTGGGGTCAATTTCAAAAACGGCTGTAAACATAGTGTCCGAACTAATAATAATTGATGTATCGGCTTTAACTATTGAAGTTCCTAGCCATTCTTTAAATCTATACCCAGGAAAAGCTTGAGCAGTCATTGGAATTTCCAAATTTTCAAAGTAAGTTCCCTGCCAAGGATAAGGAGCAGCAGATATGCCTTCATGTTCAGAGCTTATTTTAATAGAGTTGAATTGAACATATCCCATAACTTCATCATTTACATCAATTGTAATTTTGAATGTATCTCCCAAAGCCCATTGCGCATCCATTTGCTCAAAAATTTTCGTATTTCTTTTTTGCATAAACTTTTCAAACCTAGACACTAAATAGGTCCATTTGTTCAAGCTTGGAGTTTCTGTCAACCTATCGGCCAGGGTGGTACTTAGAGATGGGTATCCAAATCTATTGACATGATCCATCATTACCGGGTTTAAATCAGTAATAATTTCATTCAATTTCGGGCTAGTTACAGATTCTAAAAAATTGGTATTCAATTTATCACAAGTTCGATTTATGTATAGATTTCTAAAATAGGTAGAGCTTGTAAGATCTCTAAAAAACTGGGTATGTTTAGCCAAAAAACCCGTGTCCATTAAAGCCCTTTCTAAATTATTGATTGCCCAAGACACATCCTCACAAGTGCCTCCAAAACCACCATCTATATCAAAGTACAACCATCTCCATTTGCCATCATGTCCGGGACTCGCAAAATCATCATAATCCACTCTCTTCCTCCAAAACCGCACATTATTATTAGGCCAATCAGCATTACCAATGTAAATTTCGGCTATCATGTAATCCAAGTAATTATCCACATCCATTTGGGTTTCCAGAAATTCCATGTTTTCTGGTATATTAAGGCTGTTACTGGCAACAAATTCCATTAACTCATGATAGTGAAGGGTATCATCTAAATTTTCAGGGTCGGCAATACCTTGTCCTTCCAAAATGGCAATCTGGTCTTTTTCAATATCGTACTTAATTGACAAATAATCATCATCTAATCGTTCTTTCAAAACGTTAATTCCCCAATATTCACCGTTTAAATACATAATTGATGTTGAATAATGAGGAAAGTCCATATTTAAATTTTCAACCATGTAGGTGGCCAATTCATCTCTAGGCATACAGTCCGGCCTGTGCCCTGGTGATCTAAGAACTAGGTGTTTGAAAGTAGAAACATCAGACTTATCAAAAATAGCCGCTTCAATTCTGTTAGAGCCAAGAATTGATTTGGCAGTTACCCGAATGTTCTTTTGAGTGGAATGTCTTGACCCATTACCATGTAATTCAGATATTAGTTTTTGATCAATAATCGTATTTCTGTTCTCATCAAAATAAATCAATTCACTTTCTCTTTCCCAAGCTTTCCCCCTACCCGAATAGTTACCAAGTGTTTGGTTTCCGTACACATAAATACCCGTATCATTCGAGAAAAAACCAAAACTATCCGTTTGCAAAGACATTATTGGGAGGTTGGGTATTTGCAAATTACCGTCATCCAGAATAAACGTTCTTTTAACCTCCTCGCTTGGAATACACCCGGATTTAAATGCCCTCACTGAAAATACATTGATGTTTTGCACATCAACTGCTGGTGGAACATACCCCCTATTATTTGCTCTGGTAACAGAATAAAACCCTTGGGGCGCATTTAAACCAGGATTAGTAGGAATTTCACTCAATCTATTGGGTGCATAACTTGTATTTAAAATCATTGAGCCCGGTAATAACGGGCTGTTTATTTTGGGCTCATCTCCATTTTCAGAATACCTTAACTGAACTCCAGCATCTATATGAGAAACATCAATTTGCATAGGACTGGAATAGAACCCAGAAGCTTTAGAAACCATAGGTGAAGCCAGCAAACAGTTAAATCCAACAGAACTATTGTTTGTGGCGTTTGGAGTTGGTGCTTGAAAATAAATTGAGCTTGGTACTCCATCTGGTTTTAATCCGAAAGAAATGTCTACAGGCAACGAATCATAAACTAATTCATCAATGACGGAACCATCTTTAAAATAAATACCCAACGTGTCAGTCTGGTTTTTTAATTTAAAATTAGCGTGGTATTCATTGAAAAGAATAATGTCTTTTCCACTACAGTATACCATAATCACATTCCCGGGTTGTAGGTTATTGAACGGGAGCTGCCATTTCAACTTATTAGTTTGGCTATTAGATATGTAATAATCTGACAGCTGAATAACGGCACTTGAGTTATTATATATTTCAAGCCAATCAGAAGGCTCGTCAAAACTATCAAACGAAGTCAAACCGTTATTGGGCATAACTTCATTAATCTTCAAAATTTGTGCGTTAGCATTAAATGCTGAAAATAATAGGAAGGCAAGTAATAATTTCTTCATCTATTTATAATTCAGTTTATACTTCAAACCTAATACAAAATTTGTTGCCGGACTAGCCACATTAAACTCATTTTCAATTTGATAAAAAATATCAACGTAATTTTTCTTTGCAAGTCTTACCACCGCTCCAATGGAGTATCGTTGTTGATGCCAATTCTTAAAATCATATAAATTGGAATAAAAATATTGAGCTTTAAAGTATGGCTTAAACTTTTTATTCAGCTTATAAGAATATTTAAAACGTATTCGCAACCGGTATCCTTTAATTTTATGTGTTACAAAAGACTTTTGATATTTAAGTCTTAACGCGAAATTATTTTTCTTTTTCTTAAATTTAAAAGTATTATCAATATCAAACCTATTTACATCAAAATCTCCCCAATTAGAATACCGGTACGCTCCTCCTAATTCATACCATTTGGTAAATGAATAACCGCCACCAACCTGAAAGAAAATATTTTCAATGGTATTAACATTATGCATGGTTCTAACCTGAACCTCTCCAAATACTGAAGCTTTTTTCTCAATCTTTTTGGTCACTTTTATTCCAGTCCAAATTCCAAAATCTTGATTTTGGGCAAAAGAATAATTACACCAAAAAAGGGCATTCCATAAAATGAATATGAAAAGACTTTTATTCATTAACTAGCGTGTGTACGGTAGTAAATTCTCAACTTCACTGAATCCTTTAGATAATCAGATTCTAATACATCAAATTTTACAATTTCATTACCAGTTCTTTCTTCCAGGTCAGAAATTAAATGATGAGACTTCTTAGGATGAATATTTTCTATTTTTTCGTATTGGATAATTTGGGTTTCTATTCCTTTTTTATAAAACGATTTTTCTGTAAAAAAAACAATTAACAAAATTAGCAAATTGGTAATTATTAAAACACCCATATTAATTTTAGGCGAGGAAACCGCATTAACCACTGAAAGTGAAATTACGGTGAACATATAAGTCATTTCTTTTACCGGAATGGTAGTGGTTCGATATCTAAGAATAGAAAACACCGCAAACAATCCAAAAGCAAACCCAATTCCTAATCCAGTTTGGGCAAATAGATTTACCATAAAAAACACAATTGGTCCAAAGATTAAATACGTAAACACGTACTCCTGATCTTTACGGGTGGGCTGATATATTTTGAGAATAATGAAGTAAGAAATAATTAAGTTTAAGATAAACCTAAATCCAAATTCCAATAAGTGTGGTTGATCTAAACTTCCATTAAAAAAGGAAGTCACATCGATTTGAGAAAAAATAGTAGTCATGTTATGCACGTGCAATTTTATTTATGTTTTTAATTATTGGAAGAAATCTATTTTGCTTTAAGTCAGAATTTAAAACTGCCACAGAGGCACAATATTTTGAAAAGCTGGTTTTATATATTTTCAATTTTTTTAACTGAGCAATGAAGGGGCTCCGACTAGAATATTTTATTTGTTTAACCTCCACAATTACCAAATTTTCAAACTTAAATTTATCGGTCTTGTTTTTAGCTACTAAATCAAAATCCACGGTTAATTTTTCGCTAAAAGCTAAATTTGAGAAAGTCATTCTTTTGTAGTCTATTCCAGTTCTTTTGGATAGTGTTTCAAAAGAAAACCCTGTATTATCTACCAAAGAATTCTCTGTATCTGGGTTTTCAAATTTATTAAACGACTCAATTGGAATTCGATGTTTCACAGTTTTGCCCTTATTGGTTTTCTTTTTTACTTCAAAAAAGAAAGGCCCCTTATCGCTATATTTTCGTACTCTAACCTTACTTCGATTACCAAAACCTGAATGATGCCTTTTAAAAAACTCAAAATCATTACTGTCACAATACAAGTTTTCATATTGAAACAAGCGATCTCCATTTACATCCAGTACCTGCAAATCATTTTTAATACGACTTAAAAACTCGGGTAGTTTATCTTTATGAAAAACAAACTTTGTGTCAATTCTTGAATCAAAATCAACAGCGCCTAATTCTTGCAAACTGATTCCCGGAACGCTTGAAATAATATGTTTTAGTTTGTCAATCATTTAACGTATTTAACCACGTAAATTGATCCTAGGTTAACGTCATCTTGACTTTTCCCAATATTCACCGATTTATAAATGGGTTCTATTTCTGAACTAGTTAACAAAGTTTCGGAATATGCAAAAATACTGTAATCACCAGGGTTTAAATATTCAAATTTAAAACTACCATCAGGACTTGTTCTAGTGTCATCATCCTGTGTAGATCCATTTCCATAAATAATATAAATCCTTTGATCTGGATAAGCCGAAATTTCTACAGTATCAAAACTTCCTTCTTCCACGTAAATAGCTTGTAATGTACCGGAGATGGTGGCCTTACCTCCCACTCCTGGCGACTTTGAGCACGAAGCTAGCATAGCTAAAAACGAAAAGGTAATTAAAAAATACTTCATCTATTAAAGTTCAATTAGATTGTGTTTTGTTAGTATCAGTTCGTCTTTCGACCATTAAAAACCATTATGGTTTAATGTTAATTTAATAACAATTAGATAATTGGCAAACATACAAGCAAAGCCACAAAAATCACAGAAAAATGATAAAGTTGTGAGCATCTACCTGTTAAATACGATATTTCATAAGGTGGTAATATCAAGCCCTATTGCATCTACCTTTGCTGTAAATTAATGGAACCTTCCATTAACACTTTGATTGATATATATGACATTTGAATCTTTAGGGTTATCCAAGCCCATTTTAAAAGCAATTTCCGAAAAAGGTTACACCAAACCATCACCCATTCAAGGCAAAGCTATTCCGGTAGTTTTAGAAGAAAAAGATGTTTTGGCATCCGCTCAAACCGGTACTGGAAAAACAGCTGGATTTGTACTTCCAATAATTGAGATGCTCACCTGGGGAGATCGGTCAAAAGGAAAAAAGCGAAAAATTAGAGCTTTGGTTTTAACTCCTACAAGAGAACTTGCCGCTCAGATTTACGACAACGCTAGAGAATATTCAAAATATGTAGATTTTAAAACTGCAGTAATTTTTGGTGGCGTGAAACAACGACCTCAAGAAGCTACACTTCGCCAAGGGGTAGATTTGCTTGTCGCAACTCCTGGTAGGTTATTGGATTTGGAATCGCAAGGGATATTATCTCTTCGAAATATTGAAATCCTGGTTTTAGATGAGGCAGACCGGATGTTAGACATGGGTTTTAAGCGTGATATTGATAAAATCATGGATTTGTTACCAAGGAAGAGACAAAGTTTATTGTTTTCAGCCACTTTTTCTAAGGAAATAAAAAAACTAGCACACAGCACCTTAAACAACCCGATATTAGTAGAGGCCACACCAGAGAATACTACTGTTGAAAAAATTAATCAAAAGGTTTACTATGTAGACAAGGGTGATAAACCGAATGTTCTTATTAAGCTTATTAAGGAAGGTGATTGGAAGCAAATCCTTGTGTTTACCAGAACTAAGCATGGAGCAAATAAGCTTACCAAAAAATTAATTGGAGCTGGAATTACTGCCTCTGCTATTCATGGAAACAAAACGCAGAACAATAGAATTAAAGCTTTAAAAGATTTTAAAAGTGGGAATGTCAAATGTTTGGTTGCAACCGATATTGCTGCTCGAGGGTTAGATATTCCGTTGTTGCCCCATGTAGTGAATTTTGAGCTACCTAATATTCCTGAAGACTACGTACATCGGATTGGGCGAACTGGACGTGCTGGAGCTAAAGGCGAAGCAATATCATTGGTAGAACATGAAGAAAAAGACTACTTACGCAACATTCAGAATCTTATTGAAGAAGCATTAGATAGCGATATAATTGAAGGTTTTGAACCACAAATAACTACTGGACCAACCAAACCTAAACCAAAACAACAAGGTCGAGGTCGGGGTGGCAGACCTGGTGGTGGATCAAGCGGAAATAGATCAAAAGGAAATTCTAGCAATTCAAACTCTGGAAACCATAACAAATACGGCAAGCGAAAGAAAGGCTCCGGTGGCGGTGGTAATAGAAACCACTCTCCCAAACAAAACGAAAGATAATTAATAAGCCTTGGAAGATTCCAAGGCTTTTTTTTGCGCTATTCTATTGCCATAATTTTACATTTGTCAACAAACAACGGAATTGAATTATCCATATGAGCAGTCCAGTTTTCGCCTCACTTCAAAGTAAGCTCCGTTTAACCTTTGTTTTTCTTTTAATTTCAGCAACACTTGGGGTTAGTTTAAGGCTAATGCAAAGCGGAACATTGGGCGGGAATTTCAAATACATTCTACATACGCACTCGCACATTGTTTTATTAGGATGGCTATACAACTCTATTGTAATAATTATTCAATACTTCATTTTTAAGAAACAAGAAGGCCCTTTAAACTGGGTGTTTTGGTTGAGTCAAATCACATACTTCGGTATGATGTTTTCCTTTCCCTTTCAAGGGTATGCCTTTGCTTCAATTTTATTTTCTACTCTATATCTGTTTTCTTCGTACGCCCTTGTTTATTACCTATTTAAATACGCTCAAAAACTAGAAAACCAGAATGTAGTAAAGTTGATAAAATGGAGCGGAGTTTACTTGGTGTTATCAAGTTTTGGCCCATTTTCATTGGGCTTTATTATGGCTAAAGGGTTGCAAGACACATTTTGGTTTAAGCTTTCGGTATATTGGTTTATCCATTTTCTTTACAATGGCTTTTTTACCTTAATTGTATTTGCATTACTCCTTAATAAATCCAATTCATTTCCAGCTCAAAAATGGGGCTCCCAATTAATGATTTGGTCGATCATTCCAATTTATGGTTTATCAGTGCTATGGCTCGAGCCCCATTCCACCCTATATATTATTACTTTTATTGGCACTCTTTTTCAATTATTTGCCTTCGTACTAATAGGTAAACATATTCAGGTAAAGCAACTGTTCCATTCAAAATGGGCACGGTGTATTTTAAAAATTGCCATTGCTGCCTATGGATTAAAGGTAATTTTTCAAATTTCTAGTGTTTTACCTGCTGTACAGGTGTTCTTACAAAGTACCACTCCCTACTCCGTTATTGGATTTATACATTTGGTGATGCTTGGTTTTTTTACACTATTTGTATTAGCCATATTCCTAGAAAGAAAATGGATATTGGTTTCCCTTTACTTTAAAGTAGGCGTAACTCTATTAATCATTGGAGTAATTCTATCTGAAGCAATGCTGTTTTCTCAAGGAATACTATTGTTTTTTTTCAATTCTTCTTTACCTAATTTCTTTTTTTATTTGGCTTTGGTTAGCTTCTTAATGCCTGTTGGTATTTGCTTAATTACTATTGGGTTATTTACACAAAAAAAGAAAGTTTCCAATAATTAATAAGAGTAATCTCCAAAAAATTTATCGTGTTTCTTTGGTAAGTAAATCCACCTTCAAATTTATTAACGTTCCCTTCATTTCATCATCTGGTGCAAGAGTAATAAACAACCGACCTCTAGTTTGGTTTTGAGGAATTTTAAAATAAAAAGAATACTCATTTTCCCAACCTACAGGGGCTCGAGGTCTGAATACCCTTATTTTCTGTTCTTTTGAACCATCTCCAGATTTCCATATCACATTAAAATACGAACTCCAAAAACCTTCTGTTACTATTAAACGGGCTTTTACATTTACCCAGTTCTGTTTATGTAAATCCAATTCAGTCAATTCTATATCAGTAAAATATTGTTGCGCACGATTTTCTACAAAAACATCTTCGGGTGCCTCCAATTGAAATAAGTTAGATTTATTAAAACCTTCAGGATTAGAAATATATTCTTCTGTATCCAATAAGGAGGTTTGTTCTGGTGATGGATCTGAATCCCAATAAACACTACAGTAATATCTAGCGTTCATGTCGTCAAAATGAATTACTCCTAAGTTATACTGGTAAACTTGAAAAATATTAAGCGCCATTAAATAAGTTAAAACCCCCATCATAGGCCACTTCCATTTAGTGGAAAAAATATAAGCCAATAAAGCGGCTAAGGGTAACGCATAAACCGGTGTTGCCTGCGACAATGCTCTTGTAGAGTAACTTCCTCCATACCTCCAGTCAAACCAGGAAATAACGATGTAAATATTTAAGAGTCCAAACCATAAAACGGATTTTTTAAACGGGAATTTTTTTATGAAAAACATCCCTACCAAAAACAAAATAGTGATTGGGGTATAAATAAACCATCCCTTTTCAAATCCTACTAAAACTCTAAACCATGGATTTGCAAAGGTCCACTTACTACCTACATCAAAAATCCAGGAGCCTGAGGCATGTTTCCAATAAATGAGTTGGGGTAAAACTCCTAAAAAGCCAAAAGCGCAAGCGGCATACGCATGCTTTTTATATGTCTTTACCAATGCCCATTTTTCTTTAGCCGCTTCCTTGTTTTGTGTTCCCCAAAATATGGGTATAAAAATCATCAAAGCTTCGGTTGGTCTTGCCATGGTTGCCATACCAATAACCCAACCCGCAAGAATAGCCCACTGCCATTTGGGCTTTTCATGCCATTTAAGAGTGGCGTATAAAACAATACTATATAACGGAAAAATGTATCCGTGACTCTGCGCACTATCTACCGAAATGTACTGGATTAAGTTGGTGGCAAAAACAATCAACAACAACGTAGCAGCGGTAATACGATCAGAAAAATAACGTAACAATACCAAGCGTAAGATCAACACCGAAATAATAGCATAAAACACATTACCAAAAGCAATAGCCCATTGATAGGGGGCCGAAAACCCATCAGGAGGAAAATCAGAATGTAAAGCATATTGATGCGCTATGGCAAAGAATGGAGTTTCTAGGACAGCTATTCCGCCAAAGTATTTAAAAACGTAGTTACCATTGTCATGCTGATGAATTTGATACACTCTTCCACCACCAGTTACATGATACTTCTCTTCTATTTCAAAAAGCCAATCTAGCTGGGTTACGTCCTTATAAATGAAAGTTCCTGGTAAATACAAGTAGTATCCCAATGCATCAGAAGTGGTAACTTTCATTTCATACCCGTTGCCTAATGGAGAGTAATAGAAACGTGTAAATATGAGTCCAAAAGCAATAATGACTACCGCTACAATGGAAAGGAGTGTGTTTTTCATGAAGAAACGAATATAAAATAATAGTCTATTGTAAATATAGAGAATAAAAAAAGCCTCTCTCAAATAAATGAAAGAGGCTTTGTAAGCTTATTAAACGAGGCTTATTTTTTCTCGTCTTTCTCCATCGAAGCTTTCAACGCTGCAAGCGAATCAAGATCTCCTAATGTAGATTTTTCTGATTTTTTGTTTAAAGAATCAACTGCACGGCTAGCTGTAGCTCTGTTAGCCACTTTAGCTTTTTTCTCCATATCAGCTTTCTCTCTAGCATCTTCTTCGAAAGTTCTAGTATGAGAAACGATAATTTTTCTTGAGTCTTTGTTGAATTCTAATACAACAAAATCAAGGTTATCATCATTCACTAATTTAGAACCGTTTTCTTTCTTAGAATGACGAGTTGGGCAGAAACCTTCAATACCGTATGGTAAAGCGATTACTGATCCTTTCTCTCCTACCGAAGTAACAGTACCTTTATGAGTAGAACCTAATTCAAATACTGATTCAAACACATCCCATGGGTTTTCTTCCAATTGTTTGTGTCCTAAAGAAAGTCTTCTGTTGTCTTTATCAATTTCAAGAACTACAGCTTGCATCTCAGCACCCACTTTAGTGAATTCTGATGGATGGTTTACTTTCTTGTTCCATGATAAATCAGAGATATGAATTAATCCGTCTATTCCTTCTTCTAACTCAACAAATACACCGAAGTTAGAAATGTTAGTTACTTTACCTGAAGGCTTAGAATCTACTGGATATTTACTCTCAATACCTTCCCAAGGGTCAGTACTTAAGCTACGAGTAGATAATGACATTTTACGCTCATCTCTATCTAAAGTCATTACCACTGCTTCAACCTCATCTCCAACTTTGAAGAAATCTTGTGCAGTACGTAAGTGTTGAGACCATGACATTTCTGAAACGTGGATTAATCCTTCCACACCTGGAGCGATTTCAACAAACGCACCGTAATCAGCCATAACTACAACTTTACCTTTTACTTTGTCACCTACTTTGATGTTTTCATCAAGAGATTCCCATGGATGTTTTTGTAATTGTTTTAAACCAAGAGCGATACGTTTTTTGTTATCGTCAAAGTCTAGAATTACAACATTCATTTTTTGGTCTAATTCAACGAAATCTTCTGGGTGATTAACTCTACCCCAAGAAAGATCTGTAATGTGGATTAATCCATCAACACCACCTAAATCGATAAACACACCGTAAGAAGTAATGTTTTTAACCACACCTTCTAATACTTGTCCTTTCTCTAATTTAGACATGATTTCCACTTTTTGTTGCTCTAATTCAGCTTCAATAAGTGCTTTATGAGAAACTACAACGTTTTTAAATTCGTTGTTGATTTTCACAACTTTGAATTCCATGTTTTTACCCACGTAAACATCGTAATCTCTAATTGGCTTAACGTCAATTTGAGAACCTGGTAAGAATGCTTCAATTCCGAATACATCTACAATTAAACCACCTTTAGTTCTACATTTAACAAAACCTTGAATTACTTTTCCAGTCTCCAATGCTTCATTCACATCATCCCAAGCACTTAACATACGTGCTTTTTTATGCGAAATAACTAATTGACCGTTTTTGTCTTCTAAGTTCTCAACGTAAACTTTAATTACATCTTCTACTTTTACATCTGGATTGTATCTTAACTCATTTACAGAGATGATACCTTCTGACTTATAGTTAATGTCAACAACTGCTTCTTTGTTTGTTAAAGCAACAATTCTTCCATCTACTACTTCGTGATCAGCAATTGATGTTAATGTAGAAACGTATTCAGTTTCTAATTTTGCAAATTCGTCAGCTGGATAAACTTCATCAGTTTTACCAATTGCGCTCCAATCGAAATCAGCTAAAGGCTCAACCTTAGCATAATCAACTGGTTCAGTTGAAACAACAACAGCTGGTGCTTCTTCTTTTACTTCTTCAGTAATAGCTTCAACAACCTCTTCTACTTCAACTTTCGTTGCTTTTTTTGCAGCTTTAGCTTCTGTAGCTACAGCTTCTTTGTTTTCAGCAACCTCAGGAGTTACTTCTTTTTTCTCTTCAGCCATAATGGACTAAAAAATTGTATTACGGTTCGGTTATCCGTAAGTATTAAAAATAAACCACTACCGATTGTGGCCCGCCCCATTATTGGGGCTGCAAAAGTAATTATTTAATCTGGATAATAAAGTAGTGATTTACACTTTATTAATAGGGTTTTGTGAATTAGCTAAACTTTTCTCGCAGGTACGGGTTTAATTCATCTACCAACCTGAGAAACAAATGGGTAATTAATTATTATTTAATCCAACTTTTCACCAACTCCAATTGTTCCTCTCTGGTAATATTTGAGTTATCCAAAATGCGCGCATCCTCCGCCTGTCGCAAAGGAGATTCTTCGCGTGTTTGATCAATATGATCACGGTGTTTTAGGTTCTCAATCACCTCATCAAAAGAAACCTTCTCTCCTTTTGAAGCAAGCTCATCTAACCTTCTTTGGGCACGAACTTCTGGCGATGCTGTCATAAAAATTTTCAGCTCTGCATTTGGCATGACAACCGTTCCAATATCTCTTCCATCCATTACAACACCTTTGTCTAATGCCATTTGTTGTTGTAAAAACACCATACGTTCTCGTACTTCTTTTACCACAGCAACTTGACTTACTCTTTGTGAAACAGGCATTTTACGAATTTCTTCTTCTACGTTTTCTCCATTCAAAAAAGTAATTTGACTTTGGGTACTGGAATCGTAAGATAGTCTCACATCTACTTGATTCAAAGCTGAAATTAGTTTACTTGGATCTAAATCCAGTCCAGTAAAATAATCATTTCGCATGGCAAACAAGGTAACCGCTCTATACATAGCTCCAGAATCAACATACACATACCCTATTTGTTGCGCTAATTGTTTGGCTAATGTACTTTTTCCGCAAGACGAAAAACCGTCAATGGCAATATTGATTTTAGACATAGATATGATTTTAGAGCAAAAGTAGAATTCCAGAAAGAACCAAGTTAATTAGAAGAAGATTTTCTTCGGAATGATTTTAAATCAGTACTTAAAGTAAGGTGATGGCTTGTAGCTGCAGCTGTATATGAAGCTAAGGCATAAGAAAATTTAAGTCTTTTAATTCGTAGACCTAATCCAAAAGAAAAAGCATTTAAGCTGGTGGTACCAGGAATACTCAATTCTTTTTTTCTTAGATAATTATAGGCAATTTGAATAAAGAAATTTTCTGATGGCAAAATCTCCGCTCCAAATACAAAATGACGGAAAAAATTATCTACGGTAAAACTGCTCTGCTCTGCGGCAATGCTACTTCCAGACGGAGCTATAGTTGGCAGCCCCTCTACTGCTTGATTTCCTGTTAAATCCCAAGTTTGTAAGTTATTTGCTAAAAAAGTAAATCTTAACGGAGCTTTATCTAGTTTAATTGAGCCAGCAACTTGAATAGTTAATGGCAGTTTTTGACGCTCTCCTTTTATATATGGTTTTAGCTCCATTCCAATATTGTTTATTACCGCACCGGCAGTAAATAACTTTTTCTTGCTCACGTAAGTACCTCCAATATCAAAAGCAACACCAAATGAGTTTAAGTAATCATAATTGGAATAAATAATCTTCATACTGGAGCCCACCGAAAACAAAGAGTCGATAGCTCGGCCATAAGAAACATCAAAGGCATAATCACCTGCATTGAAAGTTCCGTATTGTTGTCCAGTTTCATCTGCTCTAACAAATTCTCCATATCCAATAAATTGAAATCCGGCACTAAATGTTCCAACGCCTTGATAATATTTAGAGTAGGCCATGTACCCCATGTTAATATCCGACAAATAATTAATGTAAGAAATGGTTGCCAATTTGTGCATGGTACTATCCAAAACAGAAGGGTTATCTGCCACTAAGTTTAAATCAGAACTACCTGAAGAAATAAAACTCCCTCCCATGGCCGCAGATCGTGCTGATGTGGGTAAGTTCAAAAACTTATATGTCTGTCCACTGTTAACTTGGGCTTGAATAGCAAATCCAGAAAGTAGGAATGTGAATAAAAGTAAGTTATTCTTCATAGTTCGATAAAAATCGCAAACATTACGTTACGAATCTAATATTATTGTCCGGAATATTTAAAACTTATCAGAATTACTGCATCAATTGTTCTGCGTTTTGCAATGCCGCTTCAGAAAGCTCTTCTCCACTCAACATTCTTGCAATTTCTAGTCTGCGTTCTTCGTTTGTCAAGGTACGTAAAGTAGTACTCGTTTTATCTCCCTTAGTTGATTTAGAAACCTCTTGATGATGGTTGGCTTTTCCAGCTACTTGAGGTAAGTGTGTAATGGAAACAATTTGAGAGTCATTCGCCATTTCACTTAACATTTGAGCTGTTTTTGCCGCAACTTCTCCCGAAATACCGGTATCAATTTCATCCAATATTAAAGTTGGCGTACTAGCCACTGAAGCATGAATTTTTTTAAGCACTAACATCAAACGAGAACGTTCACCACCAGACGCCACTTTTTCTAATGGCTGCATCTCAAACCCTTTATTGGCAGAGAAAATGATTTGCATATCATCTAATCCATTAGCATTGAATACCTCTCTTTTTGAAAAAGCAATTTGAATTTGCGTATTCGGCATTCCCAAGTTCTTTAAACCGCTGGTGATTTGTTTTTCCAATTTAGGAGCTGCGCTTTTTCGCTTTTTAGAAATCTTACTGGCCGCTTCTTGCATTTTTTTAGCTAGTGCCTTTAACTTTAATTCAGTAGCTACAATTTCTTCGGCAAAACCATCAAGCTTACTAAGAGACTGCTCTAATTCAGATTCCAAATCAACGAGTTCCTTTATCTCCGTCAAATTATGCTTATGCAAAAGGTGATTTACCTTATCTAAAGAACCTCTAAGATGCTCGGCCTTTTCTGGATTAGATTCAACCAATCCACTTTGATATTCTACCTCCGCATGAATATCGTCTAACTCAATCACCACACTATTTAAGCGATCGGCTAATTCGGTGTAAGTGCTACTCAATTCCTTCGCATCCTCTAAACCGCTCACAGCCGATTTCAATAAACTCAAGGCATTCACCTCGTCTTCGGCCACATAATGCGAAGCTTGTTGCAGCCCAGTTTGAATGGCATCCGCATTTTCAAGGATATCTAATTCCTTTTGAATTTCCTCAAAATTCACTTTACCCAATTCCGCTTCCTCAATCTCTGATAACTGAAAACGTAAATAATCTTCTTCTTGACGAGCCGTTTTTTCTTGTTCTTTCAGACTTTCCAACTCCAAGCTCAAAGCTTTCCAGTGCTCAAAGTCTTTTGAAAATTTAGCAACGTCCTTTTCCACATTCCCAAAAGCATCTAAAAAAGCCAATTGATAAGCCGGCTTTAACAACAATTGGTTTTCATGTTGTGAATGGATGTCCACCAATTTTTCTCCTAATTTCTTCAATACCGCAATGGTCACAGGAGTATCATTGATAAAGGCACGTGATTTACCAGATGGAATAATTTCTCTACGTAAATTGGTGCTTTCTGGGTAATAATCTAAATCATGGGCTTTGAAAAACGCCTCCAAAGCATAATTCTGAATATCAAACTCCCCTTCGGCAATTATCTTTTTATCTGGATTTCCTTTACTGGAAAGGTTAGCCCGTTCACCTAAAATTAAAGACAGCGCACCTAAAATAATAGACTTACCTGCCCCAGTTTCTCCAGTAATTACGGTAAACCCCGATTTAAAATCAACCTCTAATTGGTCAATTAAAACATAATTTGAAACGCGTAGTGTAGTTAACATGCTTGTATTAAATAACGTCTAATATTTGATTTACACCGGCTGGTCTAACCATAGTGAAACCTTCTCCGTATTTTCTATTAATTAAACGGCCAAATTGGGTTCCTCTTCCATCAATAAATTCCATAAAAGCTTTAGATGAAATTGGAGTTTCTGGTTCCTTAGAATTTGGATCATAAAACTGCGAAGAATACGCTAAAATAGATTTGATTTTGCCTTCCCAAACATCCGTTACATCCACCACTAAATCTGGATCCGTATATCTATCTTGAATGTAATGGTAAACCGCTGAAGGTCTGTATGCCTTTTGTTTTTCTCCGTTCAGTTCGGTTTCAATTTTTTGCAACCCAGAATAAAAACACGCTTCCGAAATCAACTTCCCTGCTCGTCCATGATCTGGATGACGGTCAGCCATTGCATTTGCCAAAACCACTTCTGGTTGGTAATAACGCACGTATTTGGCAATCTCTAGCATGTTTTCATTGGTATGCTGAAAGAATCCATCTCCAATATTTAAGATGGTTCGATCGGTTAAACCCAAAATTTTAGCCGCATTATGTGCTTCTACTTGACGTAGTTCAGGAGTACCTCTAGTACCTAACTCTCCGCGGGTTAAATCTAAAACAGCCACTTTTTTTCCATCTTGAACCGCTTTTAAAAGAGTTCCAGAACAACCTAACTCCACATCATCTGGATGTACACCTATGGCTAAAATATCTACTTTCATATGCTAAAATTCTATGAGGATTTGCTAAAAAAATACCACCTTCGCAAATCTATGACAAAAATAGGATTGCTTTCGGATACGCACAGTTACCTCGACCCAAAAGTGTTTAAATACTTTACAAATGTGGATGAAATATGGCATGCAGGTGACATTGGAAATCCAGAAGTTACGGATGAGTTAGCCAAGTTCAAACCACTTCGTGCCGTATACGGCAATATTGACGATCATGAAGTACGTGCCCAATATCCGGAAAACCAAATTTTTACTTTGGATGGTGTAAAAGTGGTAATGACCCATATTGGCGGTTATCCAAACCGATATTACCGTGGTATTCCTGAATTGCTAACCCAAGAGAAGCCACACCTTTTTATCTGTGGTCATTCACATATATTGAAAGTGATGTACGACAAAAAACTACAATTGCTTCATTTAAATCCTGGAGCTGCTGGGTTTCATGGTTTCCATAAAGTCAAAACCTTATTACGCTTTGAACTGAATGAAGGTAAAATTGAAAACCTAGAAGCCATAGAGTTGGGTCCCCGTTCCAGTAAAAAACAAACCTCAAAAAATTAGCACTTTGGTTAACAATTATTAGCAGCTTAAATTTTAAATCTCACTTTCAAAGTCCATCTTTGTGACCCTAATTTTAGTTCATGTATAAAAATATTGATTCTTCATTACAAGAAGCGTTAACCGAGAAGTTAAACGTAAGTAAAAAGCCAGTTCCTGGAGAGGGTTACATTCCAGTCTCCGCTAAATGGATAGAAGCAGACGATTTACTTTATGGTATTGATGCCACAATGGATGGTTGGTTAACCACTGGGCGTTTTGGTGAAACCATGGAAAAAGAATTAGCAGAGTATTTTGGATCTAAAAAAGCCATATTGGTTAATTCAGGATCTTCAGCCAATTTATTGGCCTTGTTTACGCTGTCATCTCCCAAGTTAAAAGACCGTCAATTAAAACCAGGTGACGAGGTAATTACTGTTGCAGCAGGGTTTCCTACCACTGTAAATCCAATTGTTCAGTTAGGGTGCATACCCGTATTTGTGGATGTTGACATCCCTACATACAATGTAAATATTGAACAACTCAAAGAAGCAATTTCTCCAAAAACAAAAGCAATTATGATTGCCCATACTTTGGGAAATCCTTTTAATGTAGCTGTTTTGAAAGAAATCGCAGATGAACATAATCTTTGGTTAATTGAAGATGATTGTGATTCTTTAGGCTCTACACTAAACGGACAAAAAACCGGATCTTTTGGTGATTTAGCTACCTTAAGTTTTTACCCGGCTCACCACATTACTATGGGAGAAGGTGGAGCTGTTTTAATCAACAATTCTCGTCTTAGAAAAATTGCTACTTCATTCCGTGATTGGGGTCGCGATTGTTGGTGTGATCCAGGAGTGGATAATACGTGCTTAACACGATTTGCTTGGCAATTAGGAGATCTTCCAAAAGGATATGACCACAAGTACATTTATTCTCATATTGGGTTTAATTTAAAGGTAACCGATATGCAAGCTGCCATTGGTTTGAGTCAGTTACGTAAAGTAGATAAGTTTGTAAAAGCGCGTCAAGACAATCACAAGCTTTTAGGCGAAATGCTAAAACCATTTGAGTCTGATTTCATTTTACCTCAAGCTACAGAAGGTAGTAATCCTTCTTGGTTTGGTTACCTGATTACAGTAAAAGAAGACAGTAAAATTGATCGTAACCATATTGTGCAGTTCTTAGAGGATAACAAAATTGGTACGCGTTTATTATTTGCAGGCAACTTAATTAAACAACCTGCTTATAAAGATGTAGAATATCGTGTGGTTGGTGATTTGAAAAACACGGACATCATCATGAACAATTCGTTTTGGATTGGGGTATGGCCTGGTTTAGATAAATCGCATTACGATTATATTGTTCAGGTACTGGAAAAGTATTTTAAAGAGTTTGCTTAATAAAAAAGGGCTTCAAAATTTGAAGCCCTTTTTTATTACATTACTTTTTTTTAACCGTAAATCTCATTTAAAATACCAGCAAGTCGAACTCCAGCTTGTAACAAACGAAGGTTCACCTCATGAATATGATCATGCACGTATTTATAAGAAAGGTTCTTGTCTTCCGGAATGTCATAAATTGACTCACGATACGAAACTGATTCTTCCATCCAGTTCATAACCGTAGCTGATTGCCATTTCTCAACCTCATCTGCTGAAGTTACATCAATCCATTTTGCATACTCCGAATAACTTAATTGCTGCTTATCAATCATTCCACTATCCCAAACTCTGTGTAAATTAGACTTTGAATAAAAGAATTTCAACTTAACATCATTTCCTCCTCTATCCGTTCCATTACCTACATGCAAAGGTTGGTGTACATCACCAACCAAGTGAATTAAAGACTTCAAAGCAAATGCCTCGTCTACACTAAAGTTTTTAGTTTTCAATTCTTCCACAAATTGGTTGATCATTTTATTTACATCTCCTTCTTCCGGAGCGCCTTCGTAGTGTCCACTATCTGGAACCGTACAATAATGCCAGGCATTCATATGGCGTTTATCCGATTCTGATTTAATAAAGTCCATCCAATTAGAGACCATGGCTACATCTTCAGAACCTAAAGCTGCTAATACATTTTTGTTGGCTTTTTTAGTCATGTGATTCATTGCTACTTGTCCCACTACTCTATGCCCTGTTGCTCCCCACGAGAAACCAACTACAGGTATTCCAATTAGAGCGATAATAATACTTACAGAAAAATAATTTTTCATTGATCAAATTTTTAAACTACAAATAAAAACAAAAAAAAGCCTTCCATAATTAGATGAAAGGCTTCTTTAAAACTATTTATTTTCTAATTATGCTAATAACTCAGCCATTTTAGAACCTAAGTCAGCCGGAGAATCCACCACGTGAACACCTGCGTCTCTTAGAATACGTTTTTTAGCAGTAGCCGTATCATCAGCACCACTTACAATGGCACCTGCATGACCCATTGTACGACCTTCAGGAGCAGTTTCACCTGCGATGAATGCCACAACTGGCTTTGTACCGTTTTCTTTAATCCATGCTGCAGCTAACGACTCTAAGTTACCACCGATTTCTCCAATCATGATGATACCTTTAGTTTCCGGATCAGCTTCAAACATTTGAACTGCTTCTAAAGTAGTAGTTCCGATAATTGGGTCTCCACCAATTCCAATAGCCGTAGTTTGACCTAAACCAGCTTTTGTAGTTTGATCAACCGCTTCGTATGTTAAAGTACCTGATTTAGAAACAATACCTACACTACCTTTTTGGAAGATAAATCCAGGCATAATACCAATTTTAGCTTCACCTGCAGTAATAATTCCAGGACAGTTAGGGCCAATTAAACGAGCATCTTTATCTGTTAAGTATTCTTTTACAGTAATCATATCTTTTACTGGAATACCTTCTGTAATACAAACAATTACTTTGATACCTGCTTCAGCAGCTTCCATAATTGCATCACCTGCAAATGCTGGTGGAACAAAAATGATAGATACATCAGCACCTGTTTTAGACACTGCTTCAGAAACCGTGTTAAATACAGGTTTTTCTAAATGCATTTGCCCACCTTTTCCTGGTGTAACACCACCAACTACGTTTGTTCCGTATTCAATCATTTGACCAGCGTGGAAAGTACCTTCACCACCAGTAAAACCTTGAACAATAACTTTTGAATCTTTATTAACTAGAATACTCATTTGTACGGTTTATCTAAATTTTTGAACGCCAAAATTAACGTATTCAAATGTACTGACAAGTCATTTTTTTGATGTTTATTAACGGGTTATAAAATTGTTTGAATCCGCTTATTTTTTCGCATGCTTTTAATGAGTTTTACAACTTTATACGCCAGTAATTCCATCCCTAAAAATATAGTTTATTAATACATAACAGCCTCATTAAAGTTCGCCTTCAAAAGAAAAGAACACTTCGTGTCCTTTATTTTTTGTGCGTGAATCTTTCCTTTTCAAACTACGTTTGTAGGAAAGTTTAATAATTGGGATTACTACGTGATCCCGTTTCTTTGGGCTTGGCCTTCAATAGAAAAGAACACTTCGTGTCCTTTATTTTATGTACGTGAATCTTTCCTTTTCAAACTTCGTTTGTAGGAAAGATT
>JBMYWA010000011.1:0-43887 GCA_049606935.1 Salibacteraceae bacterium | reverse complement strand
TATCCAGAAGAAGATATTTTTAAAATATTTGAAGCGGTAGATCGAGTTTACTTTATGTGTTACGAGAATGTAAAAACCGATTTCATTGTTCGAAAAACTATGAAGTATCCGACAGAAAAAAAATACATTGCCCTAAGAACCAATGATTTTAAAAACCGATTAGAAATGGAACAAAAGTTCATAGAGCTAAACCAAAAAACCAAAACAGCTGGTTACGTAGTTCATGATTTGGGCTCTATGTTGGAGTTTGATACCAACTCGATAAATAAACAATAACACAAGATTTTGAAAACTTTAAATTTTAATAGAAAAGCCTCCATGTTACGAAACATGGAAGAGGAAAAGGTTTCTCTTAAAACCAAAAACTGGGATAAAATCGTGTATTACTTAGTTTTAGGGTTAATTAGCTTTTTTATATTTAGATATTTTATTAATAAGGTGTTTTATGTTCATGCCGAAGGGCAAGTTCGTTTTAACAGTGTTAAAGTAAGAGTGCCTGATGATATTACTATTCATTATTTTAATGTAAAAGAAGGTGACACCGTAATTTATGGCGATACACTTTTTGCATACACATCAGCTAGAGATGAGCAAAATAGAGGAGCTTTTTCATTTCAAACAGATAACAATAGTAATAACACTTCTTGGCAGCAAAGAGAAGTATATCAACTTAACAAGAATATTAGACTAAATAGGTTGAGAATTGGCGAAAACATCAACCTTATTGCTTGGTATCAAAGTGAAATTCAAAAACTTCAAAACCAAGTAATTTTAGAGGTGAGCTCCAAAGCAAAGTTAGACTCCTACAATAGTCAATTAGAAAAATTAACCATTGAAAACAAAAAGTACAACAGTGAAATCTATGTCTTTCAAAACATGATTAAAGAATTGGGTGGAGAGGCAGACGAATCTATTGAAGATTCTTTTGAAGCCTCTTCCACTCCATACTCTGGTGGTGGAGCTGGGTACATGTCAATGAAGCGTTTGTTTGTTAGTCCAATGAGTGGCGTTATCACACGTATTTACAAAAACCCCAATGAGGTTGCTTTAAAAACAGAAGAAATAATGAATGTTCATCAGCAAGAAAGTGTATTTATTAAAGCTTTCTTTTTACCTGAAGACCTAGAATCTATTCAGGTAGATGATGAAGTGGTTATTATTTTTCCAGATGGCACCAAAAGTCATGGAATTCTTAAGAGATTTTATACCGCAACGTATAGGCTTCCTCCTGAATTTCAAAAGAAATATGAATCCACTACCCGATCTATTGCCGCAGATATTTATCCTATAGATAATGAGGATTTAGATGAATGGGAGAAATTTTACAAAATTCCAGTACAAATCAAGAAAAATAGGTTTCAATGGTAGATGATTTCGAAAAAGATCAAATTGTAGTTGACCGAAATGTGGTTACTTATCACCAAAGAAAGTATTTTATTGTTGAAATAAACGATAAATTTAGACCGGATAGATTAACCAAGTATGACGTTGTTTTGGTTGACGTTCATCAGCACAACTTGGTTCAATATGTGATTTCTCAGATCAGAACTCATTTAAATCCTCAGGTTTATTTAATGCCAATTTTTTTAATTTCCACAACAGATTATCATGATGTGGTAATTAACAATTTAACAGATGGTGTACTTCCTTCGATAAATCATTTAGACTCAATCGAATCTAAAATTTTAGATATTCAATCAAAAATTGAGCGCATCAACCATCCCAAAGTATTAAGCTTTGAGTCACAAATGATTAACCGTACACTAAATTTAATGTACACTCGAAACAAACAAGTTTTAGAGCCTATTCCGTATTTTCACTCAGGTATAGGATATTATTACCCAGAATTATCTATTAATTACAACCATCGTGATGAAAGCGGAGTTCTAAAAATATTGGAAACAGCTGCAGAAGAAGGTTTATTTCAGTCTGAATTTCACGAACGGGTATATTTATGTAATAGCTGCAACGGAGGTTACTTGAATTATCGAGAAGTTTGCCCAAAATGCAATTCCTCCGATTCTGTTTCACAAGATTTGGTTCACCATTTTCCGTGCGCCTATGTAGGGCCAATTGAAGATTTTCAAAACAATATTGACGACCAACTTGATTGTCCAAAATGCAATAAAACTCTTCGCCATATTGGGGTTGATTATGATAAACCTTCTGTTCTATATACGTGTAACAGTTGTCATCACCGATTTCAAGATTATTATACCAAAGCTAAATGTACCACCTGTGGTTCAGAGAATGACGTGGAGCACCTAGTTGCCCATTCTATTAAACGTTACATCATAACCAAAAAAGGGGAAAATGTAGCTATTAATGGATATATCAATATTGAAAAACAATTGGAATCTGTTCCAGGTACAGTTACCATGGAAATTTTTAAAGTGCTTCTAAAATACGAAATTCAAAGGCTTCATTCAGCTAACTATCACACCAATATTGGATACCTACATATTGAAAGAGCTGCTCAGGTAGCTGGAATTTTAGGAATGGAAAAACAAAAAGCCCTTATGAATGATTTAATTCAATTACTTAAAAGTAATTTGAACCCTTCTGATTTTGTTAGTTTTTATAATTCCTCCACCATTGTATATTCTTTTGTTGACACTGAGTTTGAGCAAGCCAAAGAGACCATTTCTAAAATGGTAGAACTCTCTAGCCGTTTACTTTCTAAATCTTTTGAAAAAGTTCATATCGACCTTAAAACAGATTTGGTTTCCTTAAAACTTAACGATGATGTTGAAAAAGCGGTAAACTCCATGGTTTTTCCTTTAAACAAAATCTAACGATTTCTTGTGGACGTAATTGGAACTGAAATACATGAATTTGTTTCTTACCTCAGAAATGTTGGTTTTAGTAAGCTCCTACGTGTATTTTGGTTTTTCTTCTTTTTTGAATTCTTTAGATATGTTTTGGTTGATATCATTTCGCTCATTTTTATCAAGTGGGACCGATTTAGGAACCGTTATAAATACAGAGACGCTAAAAGAAGAATGTGGCTAGAACTGCCTCTTGTATCGATTATTGTTCCAGGTAAAAACGAAGGAAAACATATCTATAAATTAACCACTTCTTTAAAAGAGCAAACTTACCAGAATTATGAATTAATCATTGTAGATGATGGCTCTGATGATGATACGGATATCATTTGTAGAAGCTTGAAGAAGAATGGCCTTATTGATTATTTTATTAGAAATGAGGTGAGAGGAGGAAAAGCATCTGGAGCAAATACTGCACTTAGAATAGCAAAAGGAAAATATGTTGTTCATTTAGATGCCGATTGTTCTTATGATTATGACGCCATTGAAAACATTATTATCCCTTTTTATGAATCTTCTGGAGTTGGAGCTGTTGGTGGAAATGTAATGGTGAGAAATTATAAAGACAGTGTGGCAACAGCTTGTCAAGGTTTTGAGTACACCGATGCCATAAGTATTGGCCGAATGGTATCCAGTTATTTGGGTATTTACAGAGTAGTTTCTGGGGCATTTGGTGCTTTTAGAATGGATTTACTTCAACGCGTTCAAGGTTGGGATATTGGGCCAGGACTTGATGGAGACATAACCGTAAAGTTTAGAAAACTGGGATATAAAATAAAATTTGAAGACCGAGCTGTTTGTTTAACCAGCGTTCCTAATTCATTTCAAAAACTTACTAAGCAAAGACTAAGATGGGATAAATCATTAATTCGCTTTAGATTACGAAAACATTCTGATGTTTTCTTCCCTTCTCAAAATTTTAGCCTTACCAACTTTATTTCCTTTATGGAAAACATTACTTATACCCTCGTTTTAAACATCAAATGGTATGTGTATGCTATAGATATGATCTTTAATTTTTCCAGTTTACTACCCTTCATTGTAGTCATGAATATTTTTCTTTATACCGGAACCAATATGTTCAAACTGCTTGTATTTAACTTGTTCAGAGAACGTAGCAATTCAACAATTTCTTATTTCTTACCATATGTACCGTTAATGGTTTTTTACCACGGATATTACCTTCGAATTGTACGAACCATTGCCTATGTTAAAGAGTTCTTCTTTAAAGAGTCATATAAAGACCCTTGGAACCCAACAAAAACTTCTATTAAAGCACTTGAAATTGGTATTTAACGAATTATCTGAAATGAATATGTGGTTAACCACCTATCTTCTATTCTCGCTTTTAAAAAATAAACACCAATAGGAAATTCGTTCACTGAAAATGAAAACTTCTCCGTTCTTATCCTTTCAAAAACTTTTACGGTCTTACCCAATTCATTAAATATTACTATATCCAATAGCTCAAAATTACTCAAACTACTCAAGTCAACATTAATTTGATCTGAAGTCGGATTAGGATAAACATGAACATTATTATCCTCACCAAATTCTGTAACTGAAGTGGAATTTAGAATAACTATTGTATCTGTAATACTTGAAATCCGGCCACATTTTGTTGCCTCAAGAGTAACATAATAATCTCCAGGTGAGGCATAAGTATGAACCGGATTTTTTACAGATGTAGTATCGCCATCACCTAAAAACCACAGAAATTCATCGCTACTAGAAGAAGAGTTTGAAAAATCAACTGTAGCCGAAACTTGGGTATAAGAAAAACTAGCAACAGGATCATAGTTACCAATATTCCAATCACTTAAATTATCAAAAACAACCATTTTTGCTGCTTCCCTAATGGCCAATGCTTCACCAGATGGCAAGCCAGCTTGGAAAGTAATAAACGTTGGGTCTTTTCTAAAAACGGTGACAAAAAATGTACATGCCGCGGCATATGTTCCCGCTAATGATGGATGTGATTCATCAGCACTATATAATTCAATAGTAGGGTTATTTGTTCGAATATATTTCCACACCGCTCCAACTGGTGAAACAATAGCATTGTTGTCGTCTGCCATGGTTTGGTACCTTTCACTTAGCAAACTATCCATACCTTGATACGTACATACAGGTGGCCAACTGGCGCAATTGTTAGCGTCTCCATTTTTTCTTCCCCAAGTCATATAAAACATTGGCATGCTACATGAGTTATTTGCTCGAATAGAGTCGCACAAAATAGCCGCATGCGGAAATACTTCTTGCTGAACCTGCCCTATCGGCCAAGAAGGTTCTTGGCTTTGAGCCTGTAATGCCACATAATCCCAATCATTACTTGCAATTTTTGTTAGAGTGGCAGGATTACTGGAGTGGTTCAAAAATCGGTAACCACCAGGTGTAATTGATTCTACCAATACCGTATCACCTGTAGATGTAGATACATCTTCAAACATTTGCGGAAGGTTGTTAGCCCCCGTGTAGCTATTACCTACAAACAACACCTTTTTGGTTTGACCAAAAAGCAAACTTGAAAGCAATAAAAATGAAAAAAGTGAAATTATTTTTGTTTTCATGAGCAACAATTAAATGGAAAAACATCAATATATGTTGATAAATAGGCTCCCAAAATAGAAGTCATATTTATCTCAAAAATTATTTTTGAGCAATATACTTAGGAAGTATCCATTTGTCCAAATTCAATAAAAATTTAGGTTTATTACATGAAATTATGTCTTGCCGAAAAACCAAGTGTTGCTAAAGACTTGGCCAAAGTTCTTGGTGCCAATTCTCGTAGAGATGGATACTATGAGGGCAATGGTTATTATGTTTCATGGACTTTTGGACATTTATGTACTCTAAAGGAACCTGGTGATTATACCGATTTATGGCAAAAATGGAATTTAGACTCCTTACCTATGCTTCCTTCAAATTTCGGAATAAAACTAAAAAATGATAATGGTATAAAAAAACAATACCATACCATTGAAAAACTAACTCATGAATGTGAGGAAGTCATAAATTGTGGCGATGCCGGGCAAGAAGGTGAGCTCATTCAACGTTGGGTACTTGCAAAAGCAAAATCTAAAAAACCATTAAAACGCTTATGGATTTCTTCTCTTACCGAAGAAGCCATTAAAGAAGGATTTAAAAAACTAGAAGAAGGTTCAAAATACGATAACTTGTATGCTGCAGGAATAGCAAGAGCCATTGGAGATTGGGTTTTAGGAATGAATGCCACTAGAGTTTTCACCTTAAAATTTGCAGACTACAAACAAGTGCTTTCCGTGGGCCGCGTTCAAACCCCAACTTTAGCGCTAATTGTAGACAGACAGCACGAAATTAATAGTTTTAAATCGGAGGTATATTTCGAACTGAAAACCTTTTATAGAGGGGTTCAATTTTCGGCTACCTCTGGAAAAATAGCTAAGAAAGAAAAGGGAGAGGAAATAATAAACAAAATTAAAGAAGCCCCTTTTGAGATTAAAAGTTATACCCAAAAAGAAGGTAAAGAACTTCCCCCTTCTTTGTTTGATCTTACTTCTATACAAGTAGAATGTAATAAAAAATTTGGTTTTACTGCAGAACAAACTTTAAACACGGTTCAGAAACTATATGAGCAAAAGTTGGTAACCTACCCAAGGGTGGATACCACTTATTTAAGTGACGACATTTATCCAAAAGTGGAAGGTACTCTAAGAAACTTAACTCAATACGCAGAAATAATTAACCCGCTATTGGGTAAGAAAATAAGAAAATCCAAAAAAGTTTTTAATAACAAAAAAGTTACTGATCATCATGCAATAATACCAACTGGTGTTATCCCTTCTGGGTTATCTGATGATTTTCAAAAAGTATATGATACCATTACACGAAGGTTTATTGCCGTTTTTCATGAGGACTGTATTGTGAGTAATACCTCTGTTATTGGAAACTGCATAGATGTAGAGTTCAAAGCCACAGGAAAACAAATTCTTTCTCCGGGTTGGCGAGTAGTATACCCAAAGCAGGAATCTTCAAAAAGCAAAGGAAATGAAGATCAAGTTATGCCTGTTTTTGAGAAAGGTGAATCTGGAGAACATACCCCAGAATTATTCGAGAAAAAAACCAAAGCACCCAGTTACTATACAGAAGCTAGCTTATTAAGAGCAATGGAAACAGCCGGAAAACAAGTAGATGATGAGGAACTGCGTGACATTATGAAAGAAAACGGGATTGGAAGACCCTCTACCCGAGCAAACATCATTGAAACACTTTTTAGACGTAATTACATTATTCGAAACAAGAAAAAATTAATGGCCACGTCCACAGGTATTCATCTTATTTCTCTAATTGAAGATGACATCCTAAAATCGGCCGAGTTAACGGGTAAATGGGAAAAAAAACTAAGAGATATTGAAAAAGGAGAGCTAACGGTAGATGAATTTAAAGTAGAGCTATTCAAAATGGTGAACAATCTTATTCATCAAGTTAAACATCAAATGCCTAAAAAAAAGCATATTCCATGCCCTAAGTGCAATATTGGAAACCTTATTAAAGGTAATTCTGCCTGGGGTTGTAGTGAATGGAAATCAGGTTGCAAGTTCAAAATCCCATTTGATTTTAAAAAAATTACTTTAAGCGAGAAAGACATTGAAAGCTTGGTACATAAAAAAGAATCACATTACTCCTATTTATTCAAAGGTCAAAATGAAAAGAAAAAAATTCAACTCTCGGAAAAATTAACACTTAAACTCTAAAATTTAAGTTAGTTTTACCAAAATCAATAATACATAGTTATGCTCCAAGGAATTACCTTTCGCCTAACTACTACTCTCCTAGTACTTTTATACGGAATTACAGCATTGGCTCAGTTTTCTTATCAGCCAAAGAGAACTTGTGTGACCTTTATACATAATGAAGAATCTGGTTGGAAAGTAACAGATTACACCGGAACTAAAACTGTTGCTTCCATAAAAAGCGAAAACGCTTTTGTCCAAATCTTAGGAAATGAAATGCTGGTATATGAAATGCCCGTAACACTATGGAATACAGCCAAAAACCCGGAAATATTAGAAAAACTTTTCACTTCAAAGAAAACTTATTCATTAGTTAACGATCTAAACCGGTTTGATCAGTTTAGTACCTTTTGGATTTCAGCCGCAAACGGACATATTCGTATTTTTAAAAAACCTCAAAACATAGAAATTGAAGATGAAAATGGAACAAAATTAGAGCTAAGTAATAAAAATATTGGGAATCATATTTTTATTAATAAAAGCAAAAAATCAAAAATTAGCAGTCCAAACAATTTGTATATGATTGCTCCAAAAGGAAATATTTTTGAAATTGATAAATCCAGAAACATATGGCGATTTATTCTCACAAATAATACATTAACCCCATGGTCATCTAACCCTCCGGATCAACGGTTAGTTTTCGAAATATTTAAGCCCGAAGATTTTAAAACAGTGATACCTGTTGGGAAAAAAAATAATAAGTATTGGTTTCAAATAATTGACCATAATAATAAAATGGGGCTGGCTACATTAACAACTGATTTATTTCAAATTAGTTATGAAGTTCCGCCTTTATTTGATTTCATTTCGCCATCCATAAGTAATGATATTCATTTAGTATATAACGAGGAAAAACTAGGGGTGCTAATTTTTTCTGCAACTAATAATAATAATAATAATGAAAGCAGAGCGTTTCAAACCTTTTATAGCCCAGCCAAACAATCTTTGGTAGCAAATGGGTCACAAAAACAACCCAGTTTACTTTTAGCAGATAATAAACCCTGGAAATCCTTACAAAACAAGAGCCAATTAATAACAAACAACTATTTTATTCCTCTATATTTTGGAATTAAAAAATTGGATGAAAAAACCATTCTATACAATGAAACCTCAACAGAGCCAGGAATTAAAAACAGTGGGATTTTTAACTTTCATCAAAGCCAATGGTTTATTCCACCATCCAAAAGCAGATTAACATCTTATCCAAATGCTACTCTAGAAAGTTTTCTTACAGATGATTCTACACCAATCAAATATTCGGTTTACACCAAATACGGAATGCCACTCTACACCAATATTTCTGATTACTCCTCACATTCCTTTTTTCATTTAACCTCTCAAGTAACTAATCTAGAAATTGACAGCATGGAAATAATAAAAGAGTTCAAATTACCCACTTTCAAAATTCATACCTCCAATGGCTGGGGAGTATTACAAATTGACAACACCAAATTTAATATTTTAATTGCCCCTCATTATTTACATATAGACCAATTTGGCGCAAAAGAATCACTAATTCTTACCAACGAAAATTCTTTTGATTGGTTTGGCATTAATTATTCTAACCCAAATAAGAAGTACGAACTCGTTAAAGGTAGTTCCTCTCTAAATTTAGACCAAAACAACTCTTTAATCCAGCCATCAAGTACTAAAATTGCCGCTGCCCATGCAGATATAATAAATGACAACTATATCTATTGCTCAGATAAAAAATCTTTTGCCTTAAAAAATCTTAGTGAAGCCCCCGTTATTTCTGGGGCAAAAATTCAAATTCAAAATGGCTACCTATGGGTGCAATCCTACTCCGAAAAATCCAACTCCCTTTATTCTAGTTCACTTAAAAAACTAAAAACCCCAGATTTTGACAGTGTGTTTACCTCAAACTCTACTGTAATCCTTATTAACAAGTCTAAACAAAAGATAATTCCAGTTAATAATTCAAAACCCGTAATTGCCTATAAAATTGCTGGTGCATACTCCTCTGGTAAATTAATTAAATCATTATTTAAACTACGTGAGGTTTATTTTTACAAAAGTTCTTTTATTGGTCTTAACCAAAAAAATGAATGGTTAATTCTTGACCAAATTGGGCAACAAAAAACAGAAACCATTTTTAATACTTGGAAAGAAGCTTATTTATCCTTGTAAGAGGTAGTACTCTCATTTTTCATCGCACAAAAACCCTATTAATATCCTACTTATTTACCTTCTAAATCCCTACTTTCGCGTCTCAATTTTTATTAAAATTAAATACACAAATTCTGATGCAAAAAGCAAAAATTGTATATACAAAAACTGATGAGGCCCCTGCCTTGGCAACCCAATCGTTTCTTCCAATTGTAGAATCTTTCACTAAAAAATCAGGAATAGAATTTGAATTAAAAGATATTTCGTTAGCTGCAAGAATTCTTTGCCTTTTCCCAGAGTTTTTAACCGAAGAACAGCGTGTTCCTAATGCGTTAGCCGAATTAGGAGAAATGGTTATGCTACCAGATGCAAATATTATCAAACTCCCCAATATTTCAGCCTCCGTTCCTCAATTAGAAGCCGCAATTAAAGAACTTCAGAATAAAGGATTAAATATTCCTAATTACCCGTCACATCCTACTACAGAAGAAGAAAAAAGCATTCAAGCTAGATACAATCAAGTTAAAGGTAGCGCAGTAAACCCCGTTTTACGTGAGGGTAACTCTGATAGAAGAGCTCCTAAAGCTGTAAAAGATTATGTACGTCAACATCCACATTCCATGGGAGTTTGGACCAAAGATTCAAAATCACATGTAGCTCATATGACCGATGGCGATTTTTATGGAAGCGAAAAATCTGTAGAAATTTCTGACAACACCAATGTAAGAATAGAATTCACTAATAATTCTGGTGAAACCGTCATGCTAAAAAATAAAACCGCTTTAATTAAAGGCGAGATTATTGATGCTTCAGTTATGAATGCCTCAAAACTACAATCATTTTTAGCCCAAGAAATTGCGGATGCAAAAGAACAAGATGTTTTATTCTCTGTACATTTAAAGGCAACCATGATGAAGGTTTCAGACCCTATCCTGTTTGGCAATACCGTTTCTGTATTCTTTAAGGATGTGTTTACCAAACACGCCTCTGAATTTGCTAAATTGGGTATTAATCCAAACAACGGGCTTGGTGACCTTTATAACAGAATTGAAAAGCTTTCGGATGATAAAAAATCTGAGATTATTGCCGATATTGAAGCTGTGTACGAAAACAGCCCTTCAATGGCCATGGTAAATTCAGATAAAGGAATCACAAATTTACACGTACCTAGCGATGTAATTATTGACGCTTCAATGCCAGCAGCCATTAGAAATGCTGGCCAAATGTGGGGTCCTGATGGAAAAGCCAAAGACACGAAATTTGTAATTCCTGACAGATGTTACGCTGGTATATACCAAGAAACTATTGATTTCTGTAAGGAAAATGGATCGTTTGACCCCGCTACAATGGGTAGCGTTTCAAATGTTGGCTTGATGGCAAAAAAAGCAGAAGAGTATGGTTCGCATGATAAAACATTCCAAATTTCAGGTTCTGGAGTAGTAAATGTAATTGATGACAACGGAACAATTTTAATATCGCAAGATGTTTCTGAAGGCGATATTTTTAGAATGTGTCAAACAAAAGATGCCCCTATTCAAGATTGGGTAAAGCTGGCTGTTAAACGTGCACGAGCAACAAACACTCCCGCAATTTTTTGGTTAGATGAAAATAGAGGTCATGATGCCCAAATCATTAAAAAAGTAAATAAATACCTACCCAATTTCGATACTACTGGATTAGATGTAAGAATCATGTCTCCTAAAGATGCCATCCGATTCTCTATGGAAAGAATTGTAAAAGGACTTGACACCATTTCTGTTAGCGGAAATGTACTTCGAGATTACCTAACAGATCTTTTTCCAATACTAGAAGTTGGAACAAGTGCAAAAATGTTATCTATCGTGCCACTAATGAATGGTGGTGGTTTATTTGAGACAGGCGCTGGAGGTTCTGCTCCTAAGCATGTTCAACAATTTGAAAAAGAAAACCATTTACGTTGGGATTCTTTAGGTGAGTTCTTAGCGTTGTCAGTTTCATTAGAACATTTTGCGGAGGTGCACTCAAATACTAAGGCAGCAATTCTAGGCGCTACCCTTGATTCTGCTACAGGTGAATTATTAAATCAAGATAAATCTCCCTCTCGAAAAGTGAAAGAATTAGATAACCGAGGAAGTCATTATTATTTAGCTAAATTTTGGGCACAAAAACTTGCCGCACAAAATGAAGATCTTGAACTAAAAAAACAATTCGAACCTATTGCAAATGAATTATCCGAAAACGAAACTCAAATATTGAGTGAATTAATTGAATGCCAAGGAAAAGCTGTTAATATAGATGGCTATTACTACGCAAACGATAATTTAGCACAAAAGGCAATGCGCCCCAGCAAAACATTGAACGATATTGTGGGTTCTATATAATCCCAAAAGTTCTGCCAATTCTATAAAAGGTCATCTGTAAAGATGGCCTTTTTTTGGCACAACAATTAAGTAGTTCTCATTATTAATTATTTTTGATACATAATCAAAATAATATTTTATGAGAAAACTACAACTTTTATTATTCGTAATGATTCTAACCGTACCTGCGTTAACAGCATTTGCTGGAGATGACGAAGGTGGCAAAAAAGGTATAAGAGCTGGTTATCAATTATCTAATATCTACGACAAGAACAATGATTCAAAGGCTTTGGGCGACAACTACAATTCATTTTATATTGGATTGTTCGCGGAAAAGAAACTAATTCCTCTATTAAAATTAGATTATGGAATAGAGTATAACTCAACGGGATTCAGAGATGAATCCTTAGCAGGTGTGAAGACAGATTTTACAAGACACAATCTAGCTATACCCGTTAATTTAAAGTTAAAACTAGGACCGGTATTTGCAATGGGAGGTGTTGCTCCTTCTTTTGGCTTATCTACAAAGTCTGAAATTGATGGAGTAGAATTTGATACGGAACCAGAATTATTCGATGCACCTGTTTTTTTAGGTGCTGGAGTAAAAATAATGATGCTTTCTATTGAGGCAAGATACCATTGGGGAACCAGAAATATGACAAAAATTGATGGCGCAAACACAAACCAGAGATACTTTCAAATTGGTGCAGCTTTGTCATTTTAATTTGTAAAATACAGCTTTAATTAATGGAGCAGAATTCTTTTCTGCTCCATTTTTTTGTATGAATTTTAAGTTTTCAACAATCCAGATAAAAACATCAACTTCCCTTTTCCTACCTGAAAATGATTTTAATTTTGTTGTATAGGTAATCGAATGGAAAACTTTATCGTATCAGCTAGAAAATATAGACCAACCACTTGGGAAAGTGTAGTTGGTCAAAAACCTATTACAGATACGTTAAAATCGGCCATTTCCAGTAATCACTTAGCTCAGGCATTTTTATTTACCGGACCAAGAGGAGTAGGTAAAACAACCACTGCCCGGATTTTAGCTAAGACTATTAATAAAAACGACCTGGAAATAGAAGTGGCTGAAAATGAAGATTTTGCTTTTAACATCTTTGAGCTGGATGCTGCTTCCAATAACTCCGTTGAAGATATTCGAAACCTAATTGACCAAGTTAGAATACCCCCTCAAATTGGAAGTCATAAAGTTTACATAATTGATGAGGTTCACATGTTATCTGCTTCAGCTTTTAATGCGTTTCTTAAAACCCTTGAAGAGCCACCAGAACATGCCATCTTTATTTTAGCGACAACTGAAAAACATAAAGTATTACCAACCATCATTTCAAGATGTCAGGTATTTGATTTTCAAAGAATAAGCAATTCTGATATTGTTGGTTATTTGCAATACATTGCCAAGAAAGAAAACATTTTAGCCGAAGAAAATGCATTACATACCATAGCCCAAAAAGCAGATGGAGGAATGCGAGATGCACTTTCTTTGTTTGATCAAATTGTAAGTTTTTCTGGTGATTCTATTACGTACAAAAATGTAATTGAGAATTTAAATGTTCTTGATTTTGAGTTTTACTTTAAGGTAACCAACTACATTTTAGAAAATGATGCCTCCAATTGCCTTTTACTTTTAAATCAAGTAATTGAGAATGGCTTTGACGGTCATAATTTTATTGTTGGGCTTTCTTCTCATTTTAGAGACCTTATGGTGTGCTCCAATCCCAAAACTGCTCAACTTCTTGAAACCAGCGAATCTTTAAAAACGAGGTTTCTTGAGCAATCACAAAAGTGTTCAAATTTATTTTTACTAGACTCATTACAGCTTTTGTCGGATGTTGATTTCCGGTATAAAACCAGTAAAAATCAAAGACTTCTTGTAGAAATTTGCCTAATGCAATTATCATCCATTAGTTCAATGGACGAAAAAAAAAACTAAAGACATTTCTTGACTTTCCTCTTTTTGTAAAGGGATTAACTAAAGAAGCTTTAAAAAAACCGTCAACTAGTGTCATTTCTAACATAGATTCTCCTACCCTTAGCAACGCTTCACCAGTGGCTAAAACAGCCACTCAAACCATAGATTCACCAAATTTAACAAAGTCGCAAAAGCAAGCACCTACGGTAAACTATGGAACTAAGGGAAGGCGTAAATCAATTATTAGAATTAAACCAAAAGCGACAGATGATAAAACGGAAGTAAAAGTTTATCACGGTGACCAACCATTTACACAAGACCAAATCACCAAACTCTGGAAAAGCTATTCTGAAAATAAGCGAAAATCCTTGGGAGGGTTTTCCTCCAGTATTTTAACCAATACCGAACCTAAATTACTTGATGACCAGAAAACAGTGCATTTAATATTCAGGAATGAAACCAACGAGCTGGAGTTTGGTAAGCTATCTTTAGAATTATTAGAATTTTTAAAGGCTAGTTTAAAAAATAATCACATAACTTTTTCAACGGAGGTGAGTAAAGAAAAAGCAAAAAAACTATTGTACACTAACAGAGATAAATTTAACCACTTTACAGAAAAACATCCCAAATTGTTGGAATGGGAACAAAAGCTAGGATTAGAATTAAAATGATTAGGTTCTTTTTTACTTTTTGATAAATTCTCTTACCCCAATAAAGTTAGATTCGGTTTCCAATTTTAAAAAGTAAGTCCCTGAAGCAATAGAAGATATACCAATAGCTTGGTTGTTCAAATCATTGGAGTTTAAATAATTTTTATAGATAATCAACTTTCCTGTCACATCAAAAACAGATAATTGGATTCTGTCATTATAAATATCTTCCATTTTAATTCTTAACTCTTCATGCGCTAAAGTAGGGTATACTACAAATTCTTTTAATCGTATAGTTGGCTCATTACCTAAAGGAAATACCCCAATACTTCTAGTGTAAACATCTATACCACATTGATTCTCCACCGTTAATGAAATATCATACAATCCATTATTCATATATGAATGAATTGGATTTACATCAGTAGAAGTTGAACCATCACCAAAGTCCCATATCAAATTTGTACTCATATTTGATAGGTTGGTAAACTCTACATCTGGAGTATTCAAATATGCCGAAAATTCAGATATCGGATATAATATTTCCGTCACCTCAATTTCATCAGTAGCCTCGCAACCATTTGAACTCACCGTAACACTGTAAATTCCAGCTGATCCAATGTACTGTGTATTTCCCATATTTCCATCATTCCATAAATACGAATCATAAAGATCTAGAATAACAAAAGAACCATCTCCTGAACAAATAGCTGTATCTCCTCCTAATGAAACCGACACATTAATATTCTCTATCTCCACAGTATCCGCATTCTGACAGCCGTTTTGATCGGTAACAGTAACCGAATAAACTCCGGGGGTATAAATAATTGGGTTTTGGTTGGTGTCTCCATTTGACCAAATAAAAGATTCAAAATAACCAACATCCAATCTAAATGCTTTAAGATTACACATCAGACTATCCATAAAATTAACTTGGGGTAGAGGATTCACAATTACTTGAACAGTATCAAACCCAACACAACCTGAGGACCCTGTAACCGTTACATAATAAACACCTGAATTACCAGTAGAAATAGAATTCCCTGTAGCCCCTGTACTCCAATTATAGGATGAAAAAGAATTGGAAACCGAAAGCAAAGCAGAATCACCCTCACAAATGTTTACTTGATCTGGAATTGTTGGGTTGGGCGGGGCCGCATAGCTCACATTTAAGGTATCAGTATATGGACAACCCAATGTATCAATAACGTTTAATACATATTGGCCTGGTGTAGAGATTGATATATTAGAAACCGTATCTCCAAATCCCCAATCATAACTCATAAAACGTTGTGAAACTGCAGGTATTAAGATTGTACTATCACATAAAACAGTATCGTCTGGTAATAATGATATTGGAGAAGCAAGTTGAGAAACAATAATAGAATCTGTAGCTGAACATCCACGAGCATCGGTTACGGTTACAAAATAATGTCCAGGGCTATCCACCGTAACAGAAGGGGTAGTATGTCCAGAACTCCATTGATATGTACTATATTGAGAAGACAAGTTGAGGTTTAATACAGAATTGGAACATACGGCAGTGTCCGACAATTCGTTCAACACGAATGGTGCCGAAACGCGAGCCTCAATAGAAACGGTATCATTTTGATGATTAATGTCTGATAATCCCGACTCCACCCATAATAATACATTATACATCCCACTGGAGGCAAAGTTTAATTGGGTTAAAGAAACTGTTTGACTAGAATTAGGATAAATAGTACCATTCCAACTAATTATCCCTGTTTGATCAGTGGCCAAAAACCATCCTAATTGAAGATTAGTTAGCGTATCTGTACCTATGTTATCAATAAGCAAAGTTATTTCTGCATTGGCCTTATTTTCATAACAAAACTCTAGGTTAGCCGTATTTATTACACTTACATCTAATATTGAAGTTTTCACTCCACTAGGATTTTTTTCATTATCGGATGCATAAGCACTGTTGTGAAATACCATCAGGCAACACAAAAATGCAATCAATCCTATATTAAAAAATCTCACAGAATAGCAGTTAAAAATACAAGGGCTAAAATTAATGCTTTTCTTTAATAAACAAAATTTTACTACCCACTAATATACAAGCAGTTACATAACACTGTTACAATAGTGCATTAAACTTGGTTCTTAGCTACGTTTGAATATTTTAGGATTGTAGTCCTCAGGGTAGGCTGCCGTAATATTTTTGAAGAAATTTTCCATGTATTCAAAATCCTTTTCAAATTCTCCAGAGGGGTAAAAAACATGACCAATATGCACCTCCTTCAATGCGTATTCTGCATAAGCCAGAACAATTGGAATATTTACGGCCGTAGCCACTCTATAAAACCCAGTTTTCCATTTGTCCACTCTTTTTCTTGTACCTTCTGGTGTAAACAACATAGCCAGTTCTGGAACAGAGTCTACTACTTCATTTAACTCTTTCACAAATTCTGTACTTTGATTTTTTCTATCCACACCAATTCCTCCCATAAACTTTATTAACGGGCCATAAAAAGCATCAGTGTGTTCTCTTTTTATTAAAAATTTACCTGGTACACCTAAACTCCACATTGTAGGCATGGCAAGAAAAAAATCCATATTGGAAGTATGAGGTGCAGCAATTAAAACAAATTTTTTAACATCCTTAGGCACCTTACCTACAAGCTTCCAACCATATAATTTAAACAATAATTTACTTAACCATTTTTTCATGGAACAAAAGTAATACAACACTCATTTAATATTTTTAGGCCGTAATAAAGTTTTCGTTAAAGTTTACTAGAAACACTTTTGTTTTAGCCCTAGTAATGGCTGTATATAACCACCTCAATAGACTTTCATCCACCATTTCATCTGTTAAATATCCATGGTCTACAAAAACAGCTTCCCATTGTCCTCCTTGTGCTTTGTGGCAAGTAACCGCAAATGAAAACTTACATTGAATCGCATTGTAATATGGATCATTTAAGGTTAGTTGTTTTGCTTTTTTGGATTCACCCTGAGCCACGTAATCCTCATAAACCTTGAAATATAATGACCGTAGGTCTTGGGTATTAAGCGATGGTGATTCCGCATCCAAGCAATCCAACCATAATTTAACATCAATATCAGGAATTCGATCATCCACAAATCTCACATTAACATCTGCAAAATCAAACCCATAAATGGTCTCCCTATTTAGTACCTTTAAAATCTCAAAAGATTCCCCATTAGCAATAAAATCATCCTTTTTTTCCTCTTGACTTAACCAATGATAGTTGTTTTTAACACTCATTAATAAATCTCCTGTTTCCACCCTTTCTTCTCTGAATAACAATCTATTTCTAATTTCACTGTTGAATTGGTTTGCCCTTTTATTACTTCTGGTAACAAACAGCACTTCTTCAATTCCATACAATGAAATGCTTTCTTCTAAACAATCTTGCAACTCCATTCCATTAATACTCAGTATATCCACCAAGTTTGGAGTAAGTGTAATATCCGTAGAATTACTTTGAATTAATTGCCTTAATAAAGTGGCATTCGCCAAAATTCCCGAATCTTTCTTTTGACGTATTACAGTGTCTAGCTCTACTTCATGAACGGGCAAATTAAATCTATCCTCCATAAACTTAGCGTCTAAGGCTGGCGAATAATCATAGTGAACTGGTGGTAATTGGGCGTTATCTCCAGAAAAAATAATTCTACACCCTTTATTTCGGTAAACAAAACGCATTAGATCTTCTAATAAATCCCTATCTCCTGAACTACCTGAAGACAGCATAGACGATTCATCTACAATAAAAACGGTGTTTTCTAACTTATTTTTTTGCAATACAAAATTCACCTCACCTTCTGCACCTTCGGCTAACCAATAAATTTTCTTATGCACAGTAAAAGCAGGCATTTCACAATAAGAAGATAGGACCTTTGCAGCCCTACCTGTGGGTGCTAAAAGCAATACTTTGTTATCTTTTTGTAAAGATTTTGCTACATGTGCTAACAAAGTTGTCTTACCTGTACCTGCAAATCCACGTAATATAAATATCTGTCGGTGGTTACTCGAGTTAATGAAGTAATTCAATTTATCCAAGGCTAGCGCTTGGTCTGGCGTTGGTGATAAATGGAATGATTTATGTAAATCTACTAGCAAAATACAGGTGAAAAATTTTATACAAAATAAATTGAATTTAACATCGGATACAAGCTATGAATCCGATTAAAAAAAATTGTAGTTTTGTGCGCGTTCAATAAAAATGCACGTAATTACGTATTAATTATTATGAAAGAAACTGTTTCAAAATTTGCCCCAGGGGCCTTTATTATTCTTTTAGGAATCGGATTATTAGGATTTGGAAGCTCTGGCGGACAAAATGGCATTTTTCTTATTGCTAGTTTGGCCATAGCTATTTCAGGAATTATCACCCTTTTAAATGCTAAGGGAATTATCAACAACAAAGCTTCGATGGGAGTTGCGGGTGTACTTGTAATAATCAGTGCATTTTTAGCTTTCCAAAATTATAAGTCTATTGATGAGCCCATTCAATTCATGAAGAAAAAGCAAGTAAGATACGCTGCTGTGATTCAAAATTTGAAAGATTTACGTCAAGTGGAGCTTACCTATAAAAAGGAAAACAAAAAGTTCTGTGGCAGTATGGATACTTTAATGGATTTCCTAGCCAACGATTCTGTTGTAATGGTAATTATGGAAGGAGATATTCCAGATAGTTTAGCAGGCAATGAGGCCGAAGCTATTGCTTTGGGAATCATTATCAGGGATACAACTTTATATCCTGCAATGGAAATAGCATTTAATGAAGAATACATGGCTACCAGAGATTCCCGTTATCCATTGGATCCTTCGTCACTAAGGTACGTTCCTCATTCAGATAATGTTGAATTTAAAGTGAGTGCTGGTGAGATTACAAGATCCAGCGGTGCAAAAGTTCAGGTATTCGAAATAATTGACGGAGCTCCATTTGATCCAAATGATGTGATGAAAGTAGGTTCTATGGTAGATCCAACAACTTCGGGTAATTGGAAGGAAGAAAAATAAACGGTATTACACCTCAAACAACATATTACAAAAACGGAAGCAGCTTTGATATCAAAGCTGCTTCTTTGTATTCGGCAACTATTCATGTGGATCAGTGCGTAGTTTGTTTTGGCATTTCAAACCCAAAAACAGGAGAAATTCTAAATATTGAACGTTTTGAGTTGGATATGAAAATTTCTGACGAAGGATTGGTCAAGATGCTTACTGAAGGTAAATGGAAGTCCATTTTAAGCAATTCTTCAAAAAATCAATTTTTCTGTACCGAAAGCCGTTTTTCTTTAATTCCATCGGCATTTTTTGATGTAAAAGAAATAAAAGAATTATGTTCTCCCGTTTTTAAAGTACAAGAAGGAGAGGAAATTATTAGCCACCACATTTCAGAAATAGACGCTCATATTGTATTTCCATTTTCCTCAGATTTAAAAAACTCGATTAAATCAAAAATTGGACACACGGAATTTAGTCACCAGTTTGCCCCATTATTAGCAACTTATAATCTTTACTATTTAGATTCTGATAAAGAAATGGCCTTTATTCAGTTTAACGAAAAAACTTTCAGCTTAGCATTGTTTCAAAACAAAAGGCTGGTCTTGTTTAACAATTACAACTTTAATAGTTTCGAAGACGTTGTTTACTACACATATTACGCTATTGAGCAATACGGGTTCATGCCGGCTAGCATTTCATTGCACATGGGCGGTTATACTCCCTTTATTAAAGAAATTACAACTGCTTTTCAAAAATATACACAGCATATTTATCATATCTCCCCAAAAAACATTGAAAACTTGAACCCAGAAAATTCAGATAAACTCATTAACACAATATTTGATTTACAATGCGGATAATTCAGGGAAAATATCGTTCTAAAAGAATTTCAGCTCCAAGTAATTTACCTGTTAGGCCTACTACGGATATGGCTAAAGAAGGCTTATTCAATATCATCAACAATGAGTTTTATATTGAAAACCTTGTAGTTTTAGATTTGTTTTCTGGCACCGGAAACATTTCTTATGAGTTTTGTTCTAGAGACGCAAAATCAGTTACAAGTATTGATAACAATTATAATTGTATCAAATTCATCAAATCAACTGCTACAGAACTAGGTTTTGATCAATTACAGGCATTTAAAACTGACGTAGAGAAATATATAGAAACCAGTCAATCTACCTTTCGTTTAATCTTTGCAGACCCTCCATACGCAATGTTAGGTCAAACAGAAATCTTTGAATCTATTTTGGCAGGAAATATGCTTGAGGACAAAGGATGGTTGATTATAGAGCATGATTCTCATCATAGTTTTGAAAATTTAAAAGGGTTCAAACAACAAAGAAGATATGGCTCCGTTAATTTTACGATCTTAGAAAAAAATTAAGGTAATGGTAAGACGAGCAATTTTTCCGGGGTCCTTCAATCCAATAACCATTGGTCATGAGGATATTATTTTAAGAGCGCTGCCTCTTTTTGATGAATTAATAATTGCCATAGGATACAACTCCAGTAAGCAATATGAAATCTCACCAGAAGAAAGAAAGTCACAAATTGAACGTATTTTTAATAATCATCCCAAAATAAAGGTGCAAACCTACTCCGGGTTAACCGTAGATTTTTGCAAATCGGTGAAGGCCAACTTCATAGTTAGAGGACTTAGAACATCAGTTGATTTTGAATATGAACGAAATATCGGATTGATGAATTTAGAGCTTGCCCCTGAAATTGAGTCTGTTTTTTTTATGAGTCGCCCAAAATTCTCGGCCATTTCTTCTAGCGTGGTGAGAGACATTCAAAAAAATGGGGGAGATATCACTCCCTTTATTCCAAAAGTGCAATAACCTATGAGAAAACTAATCAGTTTTCTTTTATTTATTTCTCCGTTTCTTTCATTTTCTGAAACTGTTGAGATTTATGGTAATGCCTCTTTTTTTTATGGAGAAAAAATAAGTGTGTTAACATATTCCAATCTCTTAACTGGTTCTACCAATTTGATTACCGAAACGTATGTTTCAGACTCTGGTGATTATCAACTTTCTTTCAACCTAAAACAGTCTAAAGAAATAATTCTCAAAATTGAAATGAGAGAACTGGTTATACCTGTTCATCCAGGAAATAACCTAGAAATTGATTTTCTACCCATTGAAAACGCAGAGAACCAAAGAGTTCCTCTAAAAATTTCTTTTAAAGAAAAAAAAGTAGATACAAATATGGCAAGTTTCAAAACTTACCAAAGTTTAGAAATTGGTTTTGCAGCCCATCAATTAGCCATTACCAAAAATGAAAATGTGTTTACTTTTTACAATACGTTTTTTGACTCAATCGAAAATGTATTCACTATGCAGTTAACCAATGATCTTTTGTTTCAAAAGCATTTTACATACTTCAAGGCAAATGCATACCTAAATACAGAAAAATCTAAAAACGCACTGTACCAACAGTATTTACGTGGTTTACCTATCCAGTACGCAAACAAAGAATATCTAAAATTTTTTAGAGCCTTAACCTTTAGATTCATGCACAAAACTCTATCAAAGAATAATTTGAGAGTAGAGAAAGCTTCTAAAGAATACCTAGTTTATCAAGCATTTCTAGCCCTTATAGCCGAAGATTCAGTGATAAACACTGATGAAGAAAGAAGCTTAGCATTATTAATGTATTGCATGAGTAATGAAAGCAATCCAATTTTAACAAGAGATATAAAAAATGGAATAATTAACCAGATGAGCAACTTTTGTCCATACCCTATTCAAAAACAAACTGCTCAAATTTATCAATCTCAAAATAATCTTTTCGATATTGGAAATGAAGCTCCAGAGATAGAGCTTTTGAATTCAAAAGGTAGCTATGTAAAACTATCTGAATTTAGAGGAAAAGTAACATACTTAGGCTTTATTAATAGTAAAAGTAGAAGTTGTGTTAAAGATTTACAGGTGGTAAACAATATCAAAAGAAAGTACAGAAAGGTAAGATTTGTTTTTGTTGTTTGTGATAGAGATAGCATTCAAATGAAACATTTCCCAGAAGAAAGCAACGCTATAAAATATTTGTTTTTAAATAAAGATTATTCGGTTTTAGAAAAATATGAAGTCCATAATTATCCGGTTTATTATTTAATAGATGAGCACGGTTATTTTATTCAGTCTCCGGCAAAAAACCCAGAAGGAACAATTAATGAATTTCAAGTTTTATTTGCACCTAAAAGTACACGGAAATCTTACGAAATTATTAAAGATTAAATTTCTTAACTCCTTTTTTGAGCAACCCATTAATAATGGGGTATGAATTTTTGGTCAAATCTTTAATATCTTTTTTCGACTTCCACTCCACCTTATCAATTCCTTCTTCAGTTTGAGGAACTAAGGTTTTATTAAATTCTGAACTCATAAGGTACCAAAATGTTTTTTTCAAAACCATTCCACCTCTTTCGTACATATGATATGTATTATCCAAACCTGAAATAATTTCCAGTCCTTCAATTCCACATTCTTCTTCTACTTCACGCATCCCACCAAACTCTGGGCGCTCCCCCTTCTTCAAATGACCTTTTGGTAAATCCCATTTACCATTTCTATGAATAACTAAAAACTCTCCGTTATTCTTAAACACCATTCCTCCAGCTGCTTGTACATATTTAAATTCATTCACAAAAACAGACCAAAGTTCATCTATATCAAAATGGGTAATATAAACGGGTATTTTAGACTTTCCATTTTCAAGTTCAGTTACAATATCCAATAACTGAGCTCCGTTTTTGAAAGGAACTATTACACATTTCTTTTTTAAAGATATCTCCGTATTATCCGTTAAAACAATAGGAGTTTTGTTTACAAAAACTTTATACATTTGCCGCTATGCTGAAAGATCATTCATCGCTCAAAGTAGCAGAATTTTTACTACAAATCAAAGCGGTTGTTATACAACCTAAAAATCCGTTTACATGGGCTTCCGGATGGAAGTCTCCAATGTATTGTGATAACAGAAAAATCCTTTCTTATCCGCTTATTCGTACGTTTATTCGTCACGAGTTTGTGAAAAAAATTGAGGATCAATATGGCAAGCCAGATATTATTGCAGGTGTTGCCACGGGTGGAATTGCCATTGGTGCCTTAGTAGCCCAGGAAATGAATTTGCCCTTTATTTATGTTCGCCCGGAGCCAAAAGGTCATGGACTTGGAAATCAAATCGAAGGCGTTTATGAGGAAGGTAGAAATGTAGTGGTAATTGAAGATTTAATATCTACCGGTAGCAGTAGTTTAAAAGCAGTATCTGCATTAAGAAAAGCGGGTTTAAAGGTAAAAGGTTTAATTGCCATTTTTAGCTATGGTTTTGATGTGGCGCAATCAAATTTTGATGAAGCAGATTGTGATTACCACGTTTTAACCGACTATAACACATTAATTGATCAGGCTACTAAAGGGAATTTAGTAGAGCCAGGACAAGTAAATTCTTTAAAAGATTGGAGGCAAAACCCTTCAACATGGAAACCAAAAGCATAGTTTATGTTAACTATTGAAAGTTCTAAAGTAGACGTAAAAAAGAATGCCCAAGAGGTATTTGATTTTTTACTTAATCTGAATAACCTTGAAAAGCTTATGCCTCAAGATAGAATTGAGTACTGGAAATCTACAGATACCACATGTAGATTTGGTATAAAAAATCTATCTTCTATTGGAATGAAAGTACAACAAAGCTCTGCTCCTAATAACATCATTTTAGAATCAGATGGAAAGAATCCATTCACTTTTACGTTAAGCATATTTATTAATGAAATGGCTGATGGGGTAACCTCCTACTTTGTTTTTGAAGGAGATGTAAATATGTTTATGAAGGCAATGGTTCAAAAACCTTTAAAAGATTTCTTTGATCAGTTAGCCTCCAATTTACCCCAAGCATTGAACTAGATTACCATAGAAACTTGGTGCAAGCCGTAGGCATTTATTCTACCTTGTTTATCTTCTAACAATATTTGACCAATAGAATCTACTCCTCTATTGGTCATTTCTATTTGGACATCTCCAATTTTGTAATCACAAGCCTCCCCTAACCTAAAAAGAGAGTCATGGTATACCTTATCTATAACAGATATTTTAGATTTTATGGCTAAATATCGGTGCTCCATGTTTTGACTTAATTCAACCAAAAATCTATCCAAGTCTACCCCACGTCCAATTTCTAGCATTACCGAGGTGGCGTTTAATGCATTTTCAAAATTTTGTTGATTTACATTAATACCAATTCCAATAATAGAAGTTCCTAAATAAGGTCCTTTCAATGTAGACTCTATTAAAACACCAGCAATTTTTGTATCATTTACATAAATATCGTTAGGCCATTTTATTTTGGCTTTATCAATTAAATAGGGATCCAAGGTATCTTTTATTGCTATGGAAACAGCCTTAATGAGCGTAAATTGCTCGTCTGATTTTAAAAAGTTGGGATGAAAAACAAAACTAACCAATAAATTTCGACCTTGGTCACTTGCCCAAACCCGACCCCTTTGTCCCTTACCTTGCGTTTGAACATCAGCACGGTAAATTGTACCTTCCAATACCTTTCCATTTTTAACCTCTTTGTCTGCCCAAATATTAGTGGAGTCAACAACAGCTTTATGATGAATTATTTTACCGGTAAACAGAGTGTTCAATGATGCTATATTAAAATTTATACGAAGTCACAAAGAAAGTTCAATTTAACAATTTTTAAGGCCAAGAAATCATATTTTTATACCAATAATCTTCCTATTCTGCCTGTGATTTATTCCGATTTCGTGCACAAATTAAATCCGATACTATTCCGTATTGAAATCTCACAATTTGGTATGATTTAATTATCTTTGCGGCCTTATTTTTAAAAATAATAATGGCTAAAAAGTCTATTCAAACTTCCAGCACCCCGCTAATTGACATAATTGTTAAGGGAATTCAAGAAAAAAAAGGATTAAACATTTGTGTAATTGACCTCACCAAGGTTATGAATGCATATGCGGATTATTTTGTAGTTTGTTCTGGATCTTCCGATACCAACGTACAAGCAATAGCGAGTAGTGTTGAAGATATGGCATTTACCTTACTAAAGGAAAAACCTAATCATATTGAAGGGTATAGAGAGGCAAACTGGATTTTATTAGACTATTTTGATACTATGGTTCATGTTTTCAAAGAAGACGAAAGAGACCATTTCAATTTAGAAAACCTATGGGCCGATGCCATAATTCATCCAATTTCTGACAACGAATCACATTTAAATGAATAACAATCAACCTATCAAAAAGAACAATAACCCGTTTCAAGGGGCAGGTGGCAAAAAACCGAATGGGGGATTTAACTTTTATTGGTTATATGCCATTTTTGCTATTGGTTTAATTGGAATTAACTTTTTCAATTGGTCTCCTCAACCAGAAAACATCAAGTATGGTGAATTTAAAGAGATGGTTCAAAAGGGGGATGTTGAACGTGTAGAAATAATAAATTCAGAAATTGGAAAGGTTTATTTGAATGAAAATGCCTTTTCTAAGGAAGAATACAGCAAGCATGCACCTTCTTCTGAAGAGAAAAATTCATTTATTCCTCGTGGTCCGCAATTTGTTTTTAATATTCCGCAGGCCGATTTTTTTGGTGAAAACCTAAATTTATGGCAAGACCAATATGGGCTAGAGTATGATTTCATAAAACAAGAAAATTGGTTTGGAGATCTTATAGGTATCCTATTACCAATAGCTCTTTTAATTGGTTTTTGGTTTTTAATCATGCGTAGAATGGGCGGAGGCGCTGGTGGCGGAAGTCAAATATTCAATATTGGAAAATCAAAGGCAACTTTGTTTGATAAAAACGACTCGATTAAAGTGTCGTTTAAAGATGTTGCTGGTTTGGAAGAAGCTAAAGAAGAAGTTAATGAAATTGTAGACTTTTTAAAACACCCAGATAAATACACCGCCTTAGGGGCAAAAATACCTCAAGGAGCGTTACTGGTGGGACCTCCAGGAACAGGAAAAACTTTATTAGCCAAAGCTGTGGCAGGTGAAGCCCATGTTCCATTTTTCTCTTTGTCTGGATCCGACTTTGTGGAAATGTTCGTTGGTGTGGGGGCTTCTAGAGTAAGAGATTTATTCAAACAAGCAAAAGAAAAATCACCTTCCATTATTTTCATTGATGAAATTGATGCCATTGGTAGAGCCCGTGGAAAAAGTGCAATGCAAGGCTCAAATGATGAAAGAGAAAACACGTTAAATCAATTGCTAACTGAAATGGATGGGTTTGGATCTAATTCAGGGGTAATTATATTGGCGGCAACAAATAGGGCAGATGTTTTGGATTCGGCTTTATTAAGACCAGGGAGATTTGATAGACAAATTCACGTAGATCTGCCGGAGGTAAAGGAAAGAAAAGAAATTTTTGAGGTACACCTCAAGCCACTAAAGTTAGTTCAAGATATTGATATTGATTTCTTAGCAAATCAAACTCCAGGTTTTTCAGGTGCAGATATTGCTAATCTTTGTAATGAAGCAGCACTAATTGCCGCTAGAAAAAAGAAACCATCTGTTGAAAAACAAGATTTCTTGGATGCTGTGGATCGAATTATAGGCGGTCTTGAAAAAAGAAGTAAAATAATTGCCCCAAAAGAGAAAGCAACTATTGCCTATCATGAAGCGGGCCATGCAACAACAAGTTGGTTATTGGAACACGCTTTTCCTTTAGTTAAAGTAACCATAGTTCCCCGAGGAAGGTCTCTTGGTGCTGCATGGTACTTGCCGGAGGAACGTCAAATAACTACAACAGAACAATTACTTGATGAAATGTGTTCTGCTTTAGGTGGTCGTGCTGCAGAGCAAATAATTTTTGGGAAAATCTCAACGGGAGCACTAAGCGACTTAGAAAAAGTAACCAAACAAGCCTACGCCATGGTTTCCTATTATGGATTAGATGACAAAGTAGGGAATGTAAGTTTCTACGACTCTTCTGGTCAACAAGATTACTCGTTTAGCAAACCGTACAGCGAGAAAACTGCTGAAAAAATAGATCAAGCCGTAAGCGATTTGATTGAGCGAATGTATCAAAAAACATTAGCTTTATTGGAAGCCAACAAAGACAAGTTAACGGCTCTGGCAGAAACCCTTTTAGAAAAGGAAGTCATTTTTAAGGATGATTTGGAAGCAATATTTGGTAAAAGAACATTTGAAGCAGACATTATCAAAGAACAAATTGTTAAAGATGAAGAGGAGGCTAAGAAAATAGAATCAGCAACAATAGTTGAAGACCAATCCAACAAAGAAACAAAAACTCCAACGGCCGAAACTACAACTGTTGCCACGAATTCAAAAACAGAAGAAAAAAAGTCTGAATAAACTCCTTTTTGTAAACATGACTTTCTCCAAATGATTGATTATCTTTACTAAGAACAAAAACAAAAATTATGGCTGGATTAGATAAAAAAGATTGGGTAAGTATTTTTGAATCAATGGATGGTGTAGATGTTAATTTAAAACGCTCAAAATTAGAAGCGTCTGGTATTGAGTCGAATACCTTTAATCACCAAGATTCGATGCTAAAGTCATTAAACGACACGGATTTAATGGTTTCTTTATATGTTCATATTAAGGATGAAGCAAAAGCTAGAGAAATTATCTCTAACAACTAATTTTTTAGATTGGGAACAAGAGCAATTTCAGGATTAGTATTTGTATCATTAGTAATAGGATCACTAATACTCGGTTTTTATACCTCGCTAATTCTGTTCTCGGTTATTGCTTTTATAGGAACTTTAGAGTTCTATAAACTTGCAAAAAAATCAACCAATTCTCCATTCACCTATTTGGGAGCCTTTCTAAGTAGTATTATGGTGATATTGTCGGGCTATTTTATTACAAGTCCAAATTCCTATTGGGTATTTTCTATTTGGATGCTTTTCGGTGTTGCATTTGTAATTCGACTCTTAAGCAAACCTTCAGACTCCTCATTAACAGATATTTCTGTTACTATTTCTGGCGGTTTTTACCTAGCCATACCGTTAGTAAGCCTACTTATTTTAGGAATATTTCCATCCTTTAGTCCTGTGAATTTTAATTGGCAAATTCCTTTGTCCATATTCATTTTAACATGGACCAATGATACTGGAGCTTACCTTTCGGGTAGAACCTTTGGGAAAACTAAACTGTTTGAACGTATTTCGCCCAATAAAACTTGGGAAGGCTCTATTGGCGGAGGAATTTTCACTGTAATAGGCGCAATAATAATATGCTACGTTTGGGGAATTTTTAGCTTACCAATTTGGATTGGTGCTGCTGTTTTAGTTAGCATTTTCGCTAACCTTGGAGACCTTATGGAATCTGCGTTTAAACGTAATGCGGGAGTAAAAGACTCTGGAAAAATAATGCCCGGACATGGAGGGGTATTAGATAGATTTGACGCCATACTATTAACAGCTCCTGTAGTTTTAGCCTACTTGCTTTCCTTTAGTGATATATAAGCACATTTAATTACATTTGCCGAAATTCGAATTATGGGGTTACACAAGGAGGGAACAGTCAGTATTATTCTTGCAATAATTGTAGGAGCTATCCTGATGTATTTTGGGTCTCTTTTTTCTGAATATTTTCTGGTACAATTAATCCTTGATCTAGGGGCTTTATACATTGTATGGATGGTAATTTACTTTTTCCGGAAGCCAAATCGCCCATTTAATGCTGTGGAAGGAAATGTGTACTCACCAGTAGATGGAAAAGTAGTAGCCATTGAAAGAGTTCATGTAGATGAATACTTGAATGAAGAGCGTATTCAAATTTCTGTATTTATGTCTCCTTTTAATGTTCACATTAATTGGTCTCCAATTTCAGGTGTAGTGAAATACTTTAAATACCACCCTGGTAAATTTTTAGTAGCTTGGCATCCAAAATCTTCTACTTTGAATGAAAGAACTACGTACGTAGTAGAAAATTCTAATGGCAAATCGGTATTATTTCGACAAATTGCCGGAGCACTTGCTAGACGAATTGTTCACTATAAGGATACTCACGATAAAGTGGGTGCATGCGAAGAATTTGGTTTTATAAAGTTTGGGTCAAGAGTGGATGTGTTTATCCCTGTTGATTCAAAAGTTAAAGTAGAAATTGATCAAAAAGTACAAGGAAGAACGTCAATCCTTGCCGAGATGTAAATTACAGAAATCCTAAAAGCTGTTTTAATTCTTTGATTTCGTAAGTAGGATTTACAATTTTTTCTTCGTTTTCAGGGTTAAAAAAAACCGCATCCATTCCCATTTTCATCGCCCCTTCTACATCTACTAACTGGTTATCACCAATCATTACACTTTCATTGGCTTTTGCCTCTGCCTCTCTTAATGAATAATTAAAAATGGCCGGGTGAGGCTTCTTGGTTCCTGCTCTTTCTGAAGTAATAATCTTATTAAAGAAAGGCATCAATCCACTATGACTTAATTTGATATCTTGTATTTCTTCAAAGCCGTTTGTAATAATATGCATTTCATATCTTGAACTCAACTCCGTTAAAACATCAATAGCACCAGGAAATAAAGTTGTTTTAATTGGGCTATGGTCTACATAAAAATCGCCAATATTCAAACTAAGTTCCTTATCCTTTACTCCAACATGAGACAAGCTTTGACGAAATCTTTCAACGCGCAAAGTATCTTTACTCATTTTCCCGCTTCTGTATTCACCCCACATTCTATGGTTATACTTTTCATAGATTTCCACAAAAAGATCTACAGAATCAACTCCTTTGGATTCTAAATTGAAGTGGGTGTATATTTCTGCCAAGGTCAATCTGGAATTTGTTTTGAAATCCCAAAGGGTATGATCTAAATCAAAAAAAATATGCTTGTACTTGTTCATACTAAAAATGCCTAATTTAGGTGCATAATATGCTTTACCAAGTTAATTAGAGGCTGAATAACTGGCTTAGATAGAAAAGCCAATCCAATAGAAATGGGAATAAACAATACCGCGTAAATTCCAATTACTTTATGCTTTCCTGGAAATATTTTTGCTACAATTAGTGCCGAAATAGGGACAGAAATAATAGGCGCTAAAACAGCTATTCCAATAATTCCATAACGTATCTTAACTTTAACCATTGCCCGGGCGCTTTTAGAAAATACATGCTTAGGAATGGTTTGCTTTTTTCCAAAAAAATCATCCCACCAGCCAAAAATGGCAACACCAAAATAATAAAATACGGTAGCGCCTAAAAGGGCTCCTAAATAGGTTATTATGATGGTTTCAATAAACCCGAAACCTGCAGCAAGCATTAAACCTGGAGTCAATAAAAGTTTAGTTCCAGCTAAGAATAAAAAAAACAAAACACCTGCAATATGCGCCATATTTATTCCTTTACCCCGTATGCTAAATCACCAGCATCTCCAAGCCCTGGTACAATATATGATTGTGCCGTCATTTCAGAATCCATTGCCCCAGTCCAAAGAGTAATTTTTCCCTTTATGTTTTTCTTTACATAGTCAATGCCTTCTGTACTGGATATGACCGAAACAATATGTGTATGATCTGGGGTTCCATATTCTTCTATTAAGGCATCATATCCTAGCACCATAGATCTACCTGAAGCCAACATTGGGTCGCATAAAATTAAAGTCTTTCCCTTCAAACTTGGGCCAGACATATAATCTACATGAACTTCAAATTCATCAGCTGTGACGTGTTTTCTGTAAGCCGAGATAAATGCGTTTTCAGCGGCATCAAAATAATTTAATATTCCTTGATGAAGTGGTAAACCGGCTCTAAGCAAAGTTGCTATAACCGGTTGCTTATCTACTAATCCAATTTCGCATTCGCCTAAGGGAGTTTGTACTAATGAATTGGAATAGTTTAATTTTTTACTAATTTCATAGGCAAAAATCTCACCCATTCTTTCAATGTTTCGCCTAAAGCGCATGGAGTCATTTTGAATCTTTACATTACGGATTTCCATAATGAATTGATTAAAAATTGAATTTCCTTCTCCTAAAACTTTAAGATCTGCCATGGCCAAACATTTTTACGTTACTTTGCAATATTAACCGCTCTAGTTTCTCTAATTACGGTAACTCTTACTTGACCGGGATAGGTCATTTCAGATTGAATTTTTTGAGAGATGCCAAAAGAGATTTCACTTGCCATTTTATCATCTACTTTTTCCGATTCCACTAAAACACGTAGTTCTCTACCTGCTTGAATGGCGTAGGCTTTAGTAACTCCTTCGTGGTTTAACGCAAGTTCTTCTAAATCTTTTAAACGTTGAATATAACTTTCAACCACTTCTCTTCTTGCTCCTGGACGTGCCCCTGAAATAGCATCACACACCTGAACAATTGGAGACAATAAGCTGGTCATTTCAATTTCATCGTGGTGAGCACCTATTGCATTAATTACCTCTGGGTGTTCGTTAAATTTTTGAGCCAGTTTCATACCTAAGATAGCGTGTGGTACTTCCGGCTCATCTTCTGGAACTTTTCCAATATCATGTAAAAGTCCTGCTCTTTTAGCTAATTTGGTATTTAAACCTAACTCAGCCGCCATTGTTGCACAAAGGTTTGCCACCTCTCTTGAGTGTTGTAACAAATTTTGACCGTATGAAGAACGGTATTTCATTCTTCCCACCATTTTAATTAGTTGTGGGTGTAAATTATGTATTCCCAAATCGATGGCTGTTCTTTTACCCACCTCTACTATTTCCTCTTCAATGTGCTTTGTTGTTTTACGAACTACATCTTCAATTCTTGCTGGGTGAATACGTCCATCCGTTACTAATTGATGTAAAGATAGTCTTGCAATTTCTCTACGCACTGGGTCAAAACAAGATAAAATAATAGCTTCTGGTGTATCATCTACTACAATTTCTACTCCAGTAGCGGCTTCAATGGCTCTAATATTTCTACCTTCTCTACCAATAATTCTACCTTTAACATCGTCACTATCTATATTAAATACAGAAACAGAGTTCTCAATTGCTTGCTCTGTTGCGGTACGTTGGATGGATTGAATTACAATTCGTTGCGCCTCTTTGTTGGCACTAATTTTGGCATCCTCAATAATGTCTTGCATTAGTTTGGCCGCGTTATTCTTTGTTTCTCCCTCCAAAACCTCAAGTAATTCTTTCTTGGCTTCATCGGCAGAAAGCCCAGCAATATTTTCCAGTTTGGAAACTGCCTTTTCTAAAGATTTTTCCAACTCCGCCTTTTTTGACTTATTGTGAGCAATTTGCTTCTCCAATTTGGAACTTAAATCCTGGTTAGATTTTTCTGCTTTATTCATCTCCTGAAGTTTTTGATTAAGCTTGGTTTCCTTATGCTTAATTCTTTGCTCCGCTTGATTCATTTTTTGATTTTTGGAGTTAATCGTTTGCTCATGCTCCGATTTTAACTGCAAAAACTTTTCTTTAGCTTCAATAATCTTTCTTTCCTTGATTACTTTTCCTTCAGCCTTAGCCTCTTCAATAAGAGCGTGATTACCTTTTTCTAAGGTCTTTTTCAGGATTAAAAAAACTACACCACCACCAGCAATTAAACCGATAGCAACACCTGATACAATACTTATAATATCCATTAATTTTTCTTTTTGGAGATTTTTTCTCCCATTCTAAAATAAAAAAACCCGCATTAATCTAGTTGCATGTAAAACCTTGAAAAGTACAAGAGCAGAAATGCTATCTAACATCGCAACCTTCCTCCGTCTTATGTAAACATAAAATCTTCTAACAAGTTAGAATAACCTAGGCCCGGTTTTGAATAGAACATCACATTTCCAAACGATAAAAATGTTGATTTTACTATACCTACTAAATCAATGCGGGTAATTGATTCTGTTACTGCAACCACAGTAACAATTATGTAAAGAACGTTCTAATTATTTTGCATTACTAAGGTACTGTTCCAAATCTGTCTCAATTTCTTGAAGCTTATTTGTTACACTACCCGAAATATTATCAATCTTATCGTCTACTTCCAGAGCTTTATTAGAAAAAAACAAAGCAGTCATTGCTAACAAATCTTGCTTATCACTTACCTCGTAAGTGTTTCCTAATTGTTTCATATTATCATTAACCCTTTTAGCGGCCTTTCTAATCAATTCTTCTTCCTCTCGATCAATAGTTAACGGATAAACCCTATTTCCAATATTTACATTAATAGATAGCTTATCCATTTTATTGATTTAATAGCGCAATGCATTTATCAACTTCCCGCACTAATTCATTAATTTTCAACTTCATTTGCTTCTTTTCAACTTCATTGGTTGCATTTCCTGAAGAAATTCCTTCCAATATTTGTTTCTCAGATGCCGAAGCCGAATTCTCTTTACATTCTAGCAACTCGCTTTTAAGTAAAGAATTTTCAGCCTTCAACGATTCTATTTCAACCAGTGCATTTTGGTGCAAATCTTGTAAACGTTTAATTCCAAGATGAATTTTTTCTAATTGTTGTTCCAAAAAAACTAATTTAAATCCTCGTGTTGAGCTTCTACAAATTTATACGTGCAGTCCTTATAAAACAAGTTTTAACGGGCACTTGTGTAAAGCAATTTCAAAATATTTTCGGTAGCTATTAAGAATCAATAATTTTGCATTCATGAGTTTAATAAAACGTTACATTTTTACAGTAATTGCATTTTCTTTTTTTGGGCATGTTTTAGCTCAATCACAGTCCGAATTTGATTTTTCTTCTCCATTAAACATCCCTTTATACCTGGCTGGAAATTTTGGGGAAATTCGTGGAGGGCATTTTCATGCTGGAATTGATATAAAAACCCAACAAAAGGAGGGCTTTCCGGTTTTAGCCGCTGCTGATGGATATGTGTCTAGGGTGAAAATTTCGTTAGGAGGATATGGAAATGCTATATACATTACTCACAAAGACGGATACACTACTGCATACGGTCATTTGCAAAAATTCAACTCAGAAATAAATAGTTACATTTTAGAAACTCAATATGCGGAGCAAAAATTTACCGTAGAACGTTTTTTTAACTCTACTCAAATTCCAGTAAAAAAAGGAGACACTATTGCTACTTCAGGAAATACAGGAGGTTCTGGTGGTCCTCATTTACATTTTGAGATAAGAAAAAATGGAATACCTCAAAATCCTTTGAAGTTTGGTTTTGATATAAAAGATAATATTCCACCCACAATAAAGAACATTGGTTTATACCCATTGAACGATACCAGTTTTGTAAATGGAAACAATCAACCATTGATGGTTCCAGTAAAAAAGATGGGAAACGCTTTTGTAATTTCTAAATCAAATCCATTAAAAGCCAGAGGAGTTATTGGAATTGGTGTTGAAGCCATTGATAAACTAAACGGCTCCAATAACAGATGTGGAGTTTATAATGTTTCACTATTTGCAGATTCTAATAAAATCTACTCCCACCAAATGGACCAAATAAGTTTTGGAAATACTCGGTTTATCCAGACCCATGTCGACTTTTATGAAACCAAGAAAAATAAAAGACGGATTCAGAAAAGCTATCTTAACTCTTACAATAAGCTTAAAATATATGAAGATGTAAAAAACAAAGGTTTTCTCTTCTTTTCCAAGTACGGACATGAACTACATTACGATATTTCGGATGTTTATGGCAACACTTCCAATTTGGATTTTAAAATAGATTTCGATACTTCTATTTATGACCTAGAAAGTGCTTGGTTTGGAATTGAGGATAAATCAATCTTTGAATATTACCCATTTCCATATGATTCTAATAACTACTATGAGAGTGCAGAATTGAAAGTTACCATTCCTAAGTTTAGTCTATATGAGGATCTAAAGTTTACCACAAAGTCTACTGACACCCTAAAAAATGGTGTTTCCAAAGTACATTACATCCAAGACTTATACACTGCCTTACAAAAAAGAATGACAGTATCCATTTTATGTGATACAAACAACTCTCTTGGGTCAAAATATTATGCCGTTTCATTAAATAAAGATTTGAAAATGATTGCTCCGGAAGGTGGGAAATATAAAGATGGCTGGGTTACCTTTAAAACCAGAAGCATGGGACCGTATACGATATTAATAGACACTATAGCTCCAACAATAAGGCCGATTAATTTTTCTAAAACTAATTCAAAAATCAAATCGCTATCTCAATTAATTTTAAAAGCAGCGGATGCGTCAAGTGGGGTAAAAACCTATAACGCCTATATAGATGGCGAATGGGTTTTATTAGAATATGATTACAAAACTGATTTAATTTGGATAGATATAGAACACCTAGAATTGACCAAAGGAGAGCACACTTTGGAAGTTAAAATTGGTGATTCTGTTAACAATTTTAAAACTTTCTCTTTCAATTTTATTTGGTAATTTCACCGCGTTTAAAAGCCAATAAAAATCAAGCACTAACAAGACTATTTCTATGAAAAAAATTATTTTATTTTTCTTTCTAATCTGTACTACTGTAGGGGCATTTGCACAGAATGAAAAATCTTCTAAAGAGGTTATTCAGTTCTCAGGAGTGATTTTAGATGGAGATAGCCTTCAACCTGTTCCTTTTACCACCATTATTGTAATGCAACGTAAAACAGGAACTACAGCTGATGCAAATGGTATTTTTTCATTTGCCGCCCAAACAGGAGACTCCATAAAATTTACAAGCGTTGGCTTTAAAGATGCGTATTTTGTTATACCAGATACGTTGCATACAAGTAAGTACTCATTAATTCAATTAATGAGTACAGATACTATGTTATTAAGAACCCATATGGTGTACCCTTGGCCAAGCAAAGAACAGTTTAAGGAAGAGTTTTTGAATACTCGAATTCCTACAGATGATTTAGATAGAGCTAATGCTAATTTAGCTCAAGCTGAAATGAGAGAACGGATGCAAAATATGCCGGGCTCAGGTAGCGAAAACTTTAAATACGAAAATTACCAAAGAGCGCAACAATCTTATTACAACGGTCAATATCCGTCCTGGAGTATTTTAAACCCTATTGCTTGGGCACAGTTTATTAAAGCTTGGGATAACGGAGATTTCAAGAAAAAGTAATTTTACTTTTCTGGCAATAATTATTTTAAAAACTAGTTTACCGGGTAATTCTTAAACGAGTCTCTTTTTTGAAAAATTCACTTTCTATACTAGCAATTGTTGCTCTTTCTTGTTTGGGGTTTAACCTAAACGCACAAGCTCAAGCAACCGGTGTTATTAACGGGAAAGTAGTTTCAGATCAAGGGGTTCCATTGCCAGGTGCTTATATTTTTATTAACGATTTTCAACATGGTACCGTTACCGATTCCAGTGGCTTTTATTCTAAAAAAGTAGAAGCTAATAAAGCGTTTAATTTAATTATTGTATACATTGGATATGATACCAATTATTCATCGGTTACAATAAAAGAAAACCAAACAATCACCCTAAACTTTGAGTTAAATTTTAACTCAAAGAAAATGAAGGCGCATATTGTTCAAGGAAATCGTAAACGAGAAACTGGGCTATCACCTATTCAAACCAAAGGAGCTACCCAAATAGCAGGTCCAAGTTCAGGAATTGAAAAATCACTAATATTTCAAGGTCAAGGAGTTTCCAGCAGAAATGAACTAAGTAGTCAGTATAGTGTGCGTGGGGGTAATTTTGATGAAAATTTAATCTATGTAAATGGAATTCAGATATATCGCCCGTTTCTAGTACGTTCTGGCAGACAAGAAGGATTAAGCTTTGTAAACCCTAGTTTGGTGGATAATGTTAATTTTTCTTCCGGTGGATTTGAGTCTAGGTATGGGGATAAAATGTCGAGTGTATTAGATGTTACTTATAAGGAACCAGAAAAATTTGGTGGATTTGTAGAACTAAGTTTTCTAGGAGCTCAATTAGCTTTAGAACAAGCCTCAGATGATAAACGTTTTACCCAAATACATGGGTTTAGATACAGAACAAATCAATATTTATTAGGTAGTTTGGATGTTAAAGGAGAGTATCAACCGCAGTTTATTGATTATCAAGGCTACTTTACCTACGATGTTTCTGACCGAGTAGAGCTTGGTTTTTTAGGTTCATTTTCTAGAAATAAATACCAGTTTGTACCGCAAACAAGAGTGACTGAATTTGGAACCTTTCAAGAGGCTTTGCAACTCACGGTATTTTATGATGGACAAGAAATTGACCAATACCAAACGGCTCTTGCCGCATTCACGGTTACTGCTTTACCCACTGATAGCTTACTGTTAAAGTTTGGAGCTTCTATTAATAACAGTAATGAATCGGAAACTTTTGACATTGAAGGTGCCTATAGATTGGATGAGTTAGATAAAGATTTAAGCTCTGACAATTTTGGACAAGTAGCCTTTAATCGAGGGGTTGGAGGTTTTATAGAACATGCTCGAAATTATTATTTAGCTACCATAGCTTCAATTACCCATGACGGTAAATATTATGGTAAAAAATCAGAAATTTCATGGGGCGCCAGAGCTAATATGGAGTGGGTGGATGATGTTTATGAAGAATGGCAGTTAATTGATTCTACAGGATATTCTACCCCTCAAAGTCCTTCGGATGAAATAATTTTAAATCAATCTTATGCTAGTAAAAACAATGTATCCTGGTATCGTATAAATGGATATGGGCAATGGGATAGAACCTTTGATATAGACTCCAACTTTTGGCATGTTAATGTAGGAGCACGTTTGAATTATTACAGCTATAACAATCAATTAGTAGGAGGACCTAGGGCCTTAGTTTCATTTAAACCAAATTGGAAAAAGCATTATAAATTCAAGGCCGCTTGGGGATATTACCATCAGCCACCTACCTACCGAGAAATGCGAAATTTTGAGGGCGCACTAAACCCCAATATTAGAGCTCAAACCGCGATACATTACGTTTTAGGAATGGAACACGATTTTTTAATGTGGGGACGTCCATTTTTAATAACCACCGAAGCCTATTATAAGGATTTAAAAAACTTAATCCCTTATGAAGTGAATAATGTTCGTATCAGATATTATGCGAAAAACAATTCTAATGGATATGCCACTGGTTTGGATTTTAAAATAAATGGAGAATTTGTTAAAGGAGTTCAATCATGGGCAAGTCTGGGTATAATGTCCACACGAGAAGATTTGACGGATGATTTTTATTATACCTATTATAATGCAGAAGGAGAAGAAGTTCAGCCTGGAGATCCTTTCAACCCAATTACAGATACTACTAGAACAGAGCCTGGTTTTATACCACGCCCAACAGATCAACGAATAAATTTCTCAATTTTCTTTCAAGATTATTTACCAAATAACCCCACATTCAAAACTAACATTACCATTTATTTGGCTACCGGACTTCCGTTTGGCCCGCCTTCTTATGAGCGATATACGGATGTTTTTAGGATGCCTCCTTACCGCAGAGTAGATATTGGCTTTTCTAAAGAACTACTGCAAAACAAATTCGAAAAACGCAATAAATTAGGAAAAAGTAATGGCTTCAAAGCTTTAAAAAGTATGTGGTTAGCCTTAGAAGTTTTCAATTTACTTGGGGTAAACAACACCATTTCCTACAGTTGGGTGAATGATGTTAACAATAGGTATTATGCCGTTCCTAACTATTTAACTCAAAGACAAGTTAATTTAAAACTTCAAGTAAAGTTTTAAAACGTAATTGTAGCTATTACCCCGTTCATATTGGGTTGCACTTTAATTTCAGCACCTGTTCTTTTTGATTTCAAATGCATCACAGGAACAAAGTATCCAATTAATGCACCCATAGAATAGCCAATTAACACATCCGTATAAAAATGTTCTCCTGCATCTACTTTGGCATATGCGGTTAGAGCGGGAACTATTATAGCGCCTCCCCAAACAACCGGCTTCCATTTGCTATTTGGGTGTAAGTCTGAAAACACTTTAGCCGTAAAAAAACTAATAGAGGCGGTAGTAGCTGTAGTTCTGGAATAAAAGGAATAGCGAGCATCAACCTCTAGCTTTCTATCAATAGAAACCTCTGGGTTATACGCATATGGCCGAGTTCTTAGTAAAATCCCTTTTGACATATTCGCCAATCCAAAATTTAACGCCAATACTTCTACCCCCATTACTCCCACAGTTAGCAACTCTTGTCTCACTTCTTTATCGGCAAGTAATGATAAGGATGAAATTGCAGTTCCCATCAAAAATGCCTCACTTAGCTTCTCTGAACTTTCTGAATAATTATTGATAACATTTCTATCAAAAGAATTCACATCCTTTGAGTTTAAATCATTAACCTGACTAATGGTAAGAGCCTCATTACGGTTTGTAATTAATTGTCCGGAAACCACAGTTGCCAAACCAACTCCACTAATCAAGAAATCTGTTTTTTTATTTAGGGTATATGGAAATTGGGCCAAAGCCAAATTCCAAGACATAAAAAAAAGCAATACCAATCTGGTTTTCACCATCATCATATTGCTTCCCCTATTTTTTGTATGGTTCAAACTAAGCGACTCTTAGTTTACTCATTCCCGATTTTTCAAAGTGTTCGGTAGCGTAAGCTAAATCAATCACTAATTCCGTCATTTTTTTCTCTTTAACTACACTTGGTGTTTCGTACATGGCATCCAGCATAATTGCTTCGCAAATGGCTCGCAACCCACGCGCACCTAATTTGAATTCATCTGCCTTTTCCACAATATAGTTCAATACTTCTGGAGTTACCGTAAGTTTGATACCTTCCATTTCAAACAATTTCGTGTATTGTTTAATTAAGCTGTTTTTGGGCTCGGTAAGGATATTGATCAGTGCATCTTTATCCAACGGATTTAAATGCGTTAATACAGGAAACCGACCAATCAACTCCGGAATTAAACCAAACGATCTTAAATCAGAAGGAGCCACATATTGAAGAAGGTTTTCTTCATCTACTTTATCATCTTTAGATTTAGTAAACCCAATTGGTTGTTTGTTTATTCTACGGCTAATTTGGGTTTCAATACCATCAAAGGCCCCACCACAAATAAATAGAATGTTTTTGGTATTCACTTCCACTAATTTTTGCTCTGGGTGTTTTCTTCCTCCATAAGGAGGCACACCAATTACAGTTCCTTCTAATAGCTTAAGCAATCCTTGTTGCACGCCTTCTCCAGAAACATCTCTAGTAATAGAGGCATTGTCGCCTTTACGAGCAATTTTATCGATTTCATCAATAAAAATAATACCACGCTCTGCTAATTCAGGATTATAATCTGCCGCTTGTAATAAACGAGCTAAGATAGATTCTACATCCTCACCTACATAACCCGCTTCTGTTAAAACGGTAGCATCAGCAATGGCAAATGGTACATTCAGCACTTTTGCAATTGTCTTAGCAAGCAAAGTCTTACCAGTTCCAGTACGGCCAACCATAATGACGTTAGATTTTTCAATCTCTACATCATCATCAGCCACTACCTGGGTTAATCTTTTAAAATGATTATAAACTGCAACAGCCAGAACCTTTTTGGCATCTTCTTGTCCAATAACGTATTCATTCAACTTTTCATTTAGCTCTTGCGGCTTATATAATGAAAGCGCTGATTGAAGAGTATCTCTTAGTTTATGCTGAGAGTCGTCTTCAACAATTTTCATTGCTTGCTCTACACAGCTATCGCAAATATGTCCTGTTGTACCGCCAATAAGCATCCCAACCTCGCTCTTTTGCTTTCCGCAAAAAGAACATTGTACTGGTTTCTCCTCTTTCATTTTGTAAATTTAACGTATTTGTCTTTAGACAAAAAAAGAGATTAAAACTTGGGGCTACCCTCCTTCTAATCTCTTTAAGTATTAAGTTGTTTTAGATTAGGCTTTTAACAAAACCTCATCAATCATTCCGTATTCTTTTGCTTCACCAGAAGTCATCCAATAATCACGATCAGAATCAGCCCATACTTTATCATATTCTTGACCTGAATGGTCTGCGATGATAGTGTATAATTCTTTTTTCAATTTCGCAATTTCTCTAGCAGTGATCTCAATATCAGAAGCCTGACCTTGCGCACCACCCATTGGTTGGTGAATCATTACTCTAGAATGCTTTAAGGCAGAACGTTTTCCTTTAGCACCTGCTGTTAATAGAACTGCTGCCATTGAAGCTGCCATTCCAGTACAGATAGTAGAAACCTCTGGTTGGATATACTGCATGGTATCATAAATACCTAAACCGGCATAAACCGAGCCTCCAGGGCTATTAATGTAAATGTAAATATCACGGTTTGCATCCGCACTTTGCAAGAACAATAATTGCGCTTGAATAATATTAGCAACGTAATCATCAACTCCTGTTCCCAAAAATATAATACGGTCCATCATTAAACGTGAAAACACATCTAAAGCTTGAACATTCATTGTACGTTCTTCCAAAATATAAGGAGTCATTGAAGACTCAATGTAATGTTCCATAGCGATGGAACTAATACCTTTATCTTTGGTTGCAAATTTTTTAAAATCTCTATAATCAGTCATTTGTTACGCGAATAAGTTAGTAAGACTACCCATAAAACCTTTTTTAGGGGCTTCTCCGGTGGCTAATTTAACAAATTCGTCATAAGAAACGGCTTTATCTTTCAGCTTTAACGTCTTTTTGTAAAAAGTCATCATTTTAGCAAAGTAAAGGTCTTCGTAAATTTTACGGTACTCTTCTTCGTTTTTCATTACGTTAAGAGCTGTATCATTTAACAACTTCTCATCTGGATCTGCCATTCCGTACTGAGCAAACTGACCTTTTAAACTTTCTTTGGTAAAGTTCATAATCTCTTCCTGATCGATAGTTAAATCATATTTTTTAGTGATTTCACTTTCAATTAAGTTCCATTTCAAACTTTCAGAATATCCTTCGTATGCTGTTTCTAAATCTCCTTGATTAGCATATTCTTCTTGTTGAGCTAAAAACTCTTTCAAGAACGTATCTGGTAATTTATGATCAAATTTCTTTAAGAATTCTGCCTTAATTTCTTTGTAAAGTTGAATATCTTGGTAACGAACAAAAATCTTTTCTAATTCTTCTGTGATTTTGGCGTGAAATTCTTCTACAGTTTTAACCGTATCTTTTCCATAAAGCTTTTCAAAAAGCTCTTCATTTAGGTCTGCTGGTTCTACATGAAAAACATCTTCTACTACAAAAGAGAAATTTGGAGAAAGCTCCATAACTTGAGTCATTCCTATGTTTAGCATTTTAGCTAAATCCTCATCACCTTTTGCCACATCTTTTGGGTTCAAGGTGATTTCTCCACCTTTTTTCAACCCTTTTAAAGATTTTTTCAATTTCGCATCTTCCACAAACTCGATGGAGATGGTAGATTTATGACTAATTCCACCATCTTTGATTTCTCCGGCTTCATTCAATTCCGTAAAAACACCGTTCAACATATCAGAATCACCTGCTTTGTCTACCGATGAAAATTTTCCGTATTGTCTACGTACATCATCCGAATACTTTTCGATCAATTTCTCGTCTACTTTAATTTTTGGTAAAGTGAATTTATCTTTTTCAGAAACTTCTACTTTAATTTCTGGAGCTACTCCAATTTTATAGCTAAATGCTACATCATTCATGTTATTTACATCTAACACTAATGATTTATCAGAAATTGGTAAAGGTTGGCCTAAAACTGGCAGCTTATTTTCTTTGATGTATTTATCAATTTCTGTACCTAGAATTTTATTAATTTCTTCTCCAAGAACATTATTTCCGTACATTTTTTTAACCATTCCCATTGGCACATGACCTTTACGGAACCCAGGCATATCGGCCTTTTTTCTATAGTTTTTTAATGTACTTGTTACTTTATCAGCGTAATCTGTAGCATCAATATTAACTGTTAATACCCCGCTTAAATCTTCACTAACTTCGTGTGATACTTTCATCTTTATTCTGTTTTTCTTTTAATCTTTTTCTTGAAGGGTTTCTTACCCTTTAATAATTTCTAATCTTCTATCCTACCGCTGCCAATTTATTATTGATAACTAGCCTTTTCGGTAAAAAAATTAAGGGCGCAAAAGTACAATTTTATCTTTTATTCCTTTTCATATTTGACAGTGAAAATTCTATTAAAAATATTGAATGAAGCAACACTCCGAACACTATTCATTATTTTTGTACGTAATCAAATCAGTAAGCTACTTTTCAATATTATGGAAGAAATTAGAGATATACTTGACCATCATTTCCCTCAATTTTATGATTCTGAGTTAAAGGATGAAATTGCCAAGGTAGGAAACCTCAAAAACTTTAAAGAGGGTGTACATTTAATGGATGTAGGTCAATACGTAAAAAG
>JBMYWA010000010.1:0-46347 GCA_049606935.1 Salibacteraceae bacterium | reverse complement strand
TTAAAAATTGGATATAAATGGAAGTTAAGAAAAATCCAGAAGTTGATGTAAATAAGAAGTCCTCCATGTACTTCATGATTGGTGCAGTAGTTGCTTTATCAGTACTATTGTTGTCTTTCGAATGGAAGGTATATGATACTTCTGTATCAGAACTTGGTAAACTTGTATTGGATGCCGAAGAGGATGAAATGATTCCTATCACGCAACAAGAATTACCACCACCACCTCCGCCACCACCGCAAACTACAATTATTGAGATTGTAGAAGATGATGAGGAGATCGAAGAAGAATTAGAAATTGAAGATACCGAGGCCGATGAGGATGAGGTGATCGAGATTGTAGAAGTAGAAGAAGAAGCCGAAGCGGTAGAAGAAGAAATTTTTACAATTGTAGAAACAAACCCGTCTTTCCCTGGTGGAGAAGGTAAAATGTACGCTTACTTAGGTAACAACATGAAATACCCTCCAATTGCCAGAGACAACAATATTCAAGGAAGGGTTTATGTTTCTTTCGTTGTCGAAAAAAATGGAAAAATTACCGATGTACGCGTTTTACGTGGTATTGGCGGTGGTTGTGATGAGGAAGCAATTAGAGTTGTGAAATCTATGCCTAGCTGGAGCCCAGGAAAACAACGTGGTAAGGCGGTAAGGGTAAGGTTTAATTTACCAATTGTATTTAAACTACAATAAGCACAATTCGTTAATAAAATTATTGAAAGCCTTGACAGTTTCTGTCAGGGCTTTTTACTTTTATAATCCTAAACAATAGCTATGAATAACAATGAATTAAATGATTGGGTAGCTGCTCAATTGCAAACCAACAATCGGTTTATTACTCCCTATGATAATGCAGATTTGCATAAAATTGTTAGTTGTATTGACCTGACTACACTTAATTCAACGGATAGTAGTAATTCGGTTCAAAAATTTGTAGCCGATGGTATAGAGACCTTAAATGTAAACAAGCTTCCAGAGGTGGCGGCATTCTGTGTGTTTTCCAATTTTGTACCATTAGTAAAAAGAGCTACTGAGGCATCTAATATTGATGTAGCATGTGTAGCTACCGCATTCCCTCATGGTCAAGCTGATTTAGAATCAAAAACATTGGAGGTGAAAAATGCAGCGGATAACCAAGCAAACGATATTGATGTGGTTATTAATAGAGGTTTGGTATTGGATGGAAACTACCAGGAAATGGGAGAAGAAATAAAATCGTTTTCCAATTCATCAGGAGCTGCTCATTTAAAAGTGATTCTTGAAGTATGTGAATTGAACTTAGAACAAGTGTATAAATCATCTTTGATTGCAATGCGTAACGGTGCTGACTTCATTAAAACATCTACGGGTAAAGGGTCAGGTGGTGCAAGTTTAGAAGCAAGTTTAGTAATGTGCTTGGCTATAAAAGAGTTTTATAAAGAAACAGGAAAAATGGTAGGCTTTAAGGCTGCAGGTGGTATTTCTACCGCAGAAAACGCCATGCAATACTGGAATATTGTAAATATTATTTTAGGAGAAGGTTGGTTAATCAACAAATATTTTAGAATTGGTGCGAGCAGCTTATTGAAAAATATTATCGCAGACCTTAAGTAATCGTAGTATATTTCCGTTATGAAATTAATGTGTAAAGTTTTGTTGTTATTTGTGGGACTATTAGCTTTTACAGCAACAAAAGCACAAAAAACCTTATTACCTTTCGATAGAGTTACTTCGCATGATGCCATGCGTCAGCTGTATGAATTAGATTCAAATATTCATTTTTCGTTTAAACCACTTTTGTTAGAAAAATCAGAGGTGGATACTTTAATTGAGCGTACTAATTCCAGATATACCAAACGTATTTATAAAAATTGGGCAAGTAGAAAACTCTTTAGAGAGAATTTAGCGGTAATTAAGGAAAAGGACTTATTCATAACCTTCGATGTTTTGATGAATTTTGAAGGCGGTAAAGATTTGGAAAGCGATAACAATGATCAAATCTCTACAAATACCAGAGGACTTCTTATACAAGGAAATATTACGGATAAAATTTATTTTAGAACAGATTTTTATGAGTCTCAATCATTTTTTCCAGATTATATGGATAGAATGATACGAATTACCCGAGCTGTTCCAGGTCAAGGAAAAGCTAAACCGTTTAAAGAGGGAGGGTATGATTACCCAGTAGTTACTGGAATTGTAAATTACCAAGCCACAAAGAATTTTAATTTTCAGTTCGGACATGATAAAATGTTTATTGGAAATGGCTATCGTTCGCTTCTTTTATCGGATAATACCGCACCATATTTGTTTTTTCAAATGGGGTTAAATCTATTTGAAAACAAATTAAATTACCACGCAAATTGGGCGTCACTTCAAAAACTGGAAGGTGTAAGTGGGTTTACAGGAGATGACTTATTTGCCAAAAAACAAGCTAACTTTAACTACCTAAGTTTTAAACCAAACGCTAAGTTGGAATTTGGTTTATTTGAAGGAGTGATGTGGGAGATTTGGAATGATTACACGAAATCCCAAGATTTTGACCCAATTTTTTTGAATCCAATTCCTTTTTTGAATACCGCTCTTAAAAGCAATGATACACTAGTAAGCTCTATTCTTGGGTTAAATGCTTGGTACAAACCATTAACCCATACGGCTTTTTATGGTCAATTATCCTATGGAGCAAAAGGTAGTGGACTTGGGTATCAAATAGGAACTAAGTTATTTGATGTAGCCAATATAAAAGGATTAAACTTTCAATTAGAATACAATGAGGTGGGAACTAATATTTATGGAAATCAAAATAATTATACCGACTATTTTCATTATAACCAACCTTTAGCTATGCAGCGAATGGAAGATTTTTCAGAACTCAATTTCATGGTTAGTTACAGGTATAGAAGAGTTCTCGCCAGCTTGAGGTCAGTTTTTGCTACTTTAAATACAGCTTCTACTCAAGGCAGAAACATCAATAATTACGAGTTAAATTTGGGTTATTTGTGTAACCCCATTACCAACTTAATGGTAAATATGGGAATACGATACCGTGATTCTTCTCTAGGTGAAAATACCAACTGGTTGTATTTTGGTGTAAAGACTAACCTTCGAAATCTTTATTACGACTTTTAATGAGAGCTTTCAAAACATACCTATTGGTTTTGTTACTATTCCTCGTATTTAGCATGGATTCTGTAATAGCCCAAAACCGTTTATACATGCCTTTTCAAAGGCAAAGTACCCTACCTATCCAAAATTGCATTGATAGTGTAGGTTCATTTTTTCATGCCGATATTTTCCCCTACCAAACCCAAGATGTAGATAGTTCTAAATGGTTTCGTCAAGTGTATAGCGGTGATTTTGCTACCGATAAATTCTTGTTAGACATTAGGTTAAATAAAAATTCAGAAAAATTTCCGGTAAAAATGAGTGTTTCGCCCATAGGAGAGTTTTTAGTTGGATTTGAATCAGGTAGAAATTCTAAAACTTTTATGCAAACCGGTATTGGCCTCAATTTTTCGGCAATGATTGGGAATGTTCTGGATGTCAATTTAAACTTTATGGGAAGCAACTCTTCCTTTCCAAGTTTTGTTGAGAATTACGTTTTTACAAATAAAGTGGTTCCTGGTCAAGGCTGGGGTTATCGTTCTGATTTGGGTTATTATTACAATAACTCCAATGGATACATTAGCTATTCTCCAATTAAATATTTCAATTTTACCATAGGTAGAGGAAAAAATAAGTTCGGTGAAGGTTACCGTTCTTTATTACTTAGCGATATTAGTAATAACCATAATTACTTTAGAATTGTTACCAATATATGGAGGTTTAAGTATGTGAATCTATTTTCACAAATGGATGATATTTATGGGTTGCCAGGTGCTCCAGATCAAAAAAACAAGAAGTACAGTAGTTCGCACTATTTATCAATAAATATAGCCAGAAGATGGTCTGTTGGTTTATTTGAAAGTATTCAATGGATGGGACAAGATTCCTTGGTAAACAGAGGGTTCGATCCAAATTATGCAAATCCCATAATTTTTCTACGCCCCGTGGAGTTTAGTCTAGGTTCATCTGATAACGCGTTAATGGGACTTAACCTAAGCTTCAAAGCTTCCAATAAAGTTAAACTATATTCTCAGTTAGTATTAGATGAGTTTAAATTGAGTGAAATAAAATCACAAACGGGTTGGTGGGCTAATAAATACGGAATTCAATTAGGTGTTAAGTATTACCACGCATTTAATGTGGAACGGCTTACTCTACAAGGAGAATTTAATAGCGTGAGGCCATTTACTTATAGCCACATTACTCCTGGTCAAGCTTACGGTCAATACAATCAACCTTTGGCGCATCCAAGTGGTGCAAACTTTAACGAAGGTGTTTTTATTGCCAATTATTACGTTAATAAATTTTATGTAGAGCTTAAGGCAACAATTATGCAACAGGGTGTGGATTTTGAGTCTGACACGGTTTCATACGGTTCAAATGTGTTTAGATCATACGAAGAAAGAGCCTCTGATTACAATAATTATATTGGTCAAGGTAATCCAAGAACGTTATCAACTTTTAACTTAAAAGCATCTTATTTACTTAGTGCTAAAGCAAATATCAGAGCAGAAATAAACCTTTCTTCTTATAACGAGACCGTTAACGGGACAACAAAATCTATTTTTTGGCCTAGGATAGGAATTCGCACCGGAATTTTTAATGAAGATTGGGATTTTTAGTCTATTAAACTTTCCCCATTTAAATTGGTAGTTAGCATTTCTGTCATTACTTCAAAAAATGGAAGCATGGCTTTTAAAGTGTAAGCCGCAGTTTGTGCAAAATCTGTAGCAGTTACTTGTTCATTGGTAAAATCAGTTCCAATTAAAAATTGTTTAAAACGCAATAGATCAATGGCTTTATGTTTCTTGTCAAAACCTTTCGGTGCAGACTTTAACTGTTCTCCTTTCAATTCGCCAAAAACGGATTTAAAATCTTTAGAATTAATAACCGACCGCAATTCACTGTCATCTACCTCAATGTGTTTTCTAATTCGCAATAAATCTTCTTTTTCAGGTCCCCAGAAACCGCCTCCTATAAAAGATGCGTTTGGTGCAATATGGATGTAAAAACCCCCTCTCCTGTTTGCTCCTGAACGTTTAAATTCAATACCAAAATTGTTCTTGTAAGGGTCTTTGTTTTTGGAAAAACGCACATCTCTGTAAATACGTTTTACCGATTTTTTACCTGATGCTGTTTCAATTTTATCGAATGTGTTTAAGATTTCTAAAACTTTATCGGCAAATCCAATAATGTTTTCATGCGCCTCCAAATAAGTAGGCTTGTTTTCGGTGAACCAGTCTCTATTGTTGTTTTTGGATAGATTATCTAGAAAGGAAATTGTGTTTTTGGAAATAGTCATTACTAAAAAATTGATTTGAGCTAAAGTAACCATTCTTTCTATTAAAAATTTGATTAACTTGAAATGTGAATATGTTTTTAGCCTTAACTTGGTATGGCTAATTCCTACCTCTATTTTTGTAGGAAACAAAGAGCTAATGCGATATTTATTTTTTTTTCTTTTAATAGGATTTGTAGCACCTGCATTTACACAAGACACCCAGCATTTTATTGATTATTATGATAAAGCGCAAACCAAAAAGCGAAGCGAGGGGGATAGACTAGATGGAAAAGAATCAGGGTTATGGACCTATTGGTACCCATCCGGAAAAATAAGTGAGCAAACAGAATACAGAAGAGGTTTTATTGATGGGAAACAAATTTTGTATTTCGAAAACGGTAATAAAGAGGTGGAAAACTATTACCGGAGAGGTATCAGAGACTCGGTTTACATTGCTTGGTATGAAACAGGAACTAAGAAAGAACATGGTTATTTTGATAAAGATGCCTGCGATTCTGTATGGACATTCTGGACAGAAGCTGGCATGAAATGGAAGATCGAAAAATGCATAAATGGCTCTCGTCATATTATGAATTTTTGGGATAAGAAATCTAAAGAACAAATCGTCATTAACGGTACCGGAACTTTAAGATATTATTACGATAATGATGTTGTAATGGAAGAATCTGTAATTTCTAATGGGGTTCGAAACGGTAAAACGGTTAAGTATTTTGAATCTGGAGAAAAAAAATATGAAGGATATTTTAAGAATGGAGAATTATCTGGTAATTGGACGTTTTGGTACCAAAACGGTACCATTTGGAAAACGATGGCTTATCAAGATGGGGAAATTAACGGAGCCTACGAACTTTATTTTTCTAACGAACAATTGAGCCATAAAGGAACCTACCTTGCTAACCAACGTCATGGTAAATGGGAAGCTTTTTTTGAAAATGGAGATAAAGATTGGACCGGTGAATACATAAATGGAAAAGAAGAGGGGCATTGGGAAGTGTTTTTTAGGAACGGAAACGTGGAATCGGAAGGAGAATATGTAAATGGTTTAAAAAATGGAATATGGACCTATTATTTTGAAAGCGGCAAAAAATTTAGATCAGGAAATTACCAGAACGATTTAGAAGATGGAGAATGGACTAGCTGGTGGGAAAATGGTCAAATTTTCACCAATGGAGTTTATAAAAATGGAAAAGAAGAAGGCTTGTGGGTGTCGTATTTTGAAACAGGTAAACTAAAAGATAAAGGAAGTTTCTCTGAAGGAAAGTTAGATGGAGTTTGGGAAGGTTGGTTTGAAGCGGAGACTCCCAAATATAAAGGTGAATGGTCTAAAGGAATTAGAACCGGAGATTGGACGTATTGGTATTTAAAAGAAATTGTTAGAGAGAAGGGTAGCTATAAAAATAATTTCAAAGAAGGAAGGTGGGAGTACTTTACAGAATATGGAAGGTTAGAATCAGCGGGGTCCTACCAAAATGGGCAAAAAAATGGCGAATGGATTTTTAATTACCCACAAGGACAGATCAAAAGAAAACAGTCATTTGAAAATGACAGGCCAGAAGGGGCTTGTATTGTTTATAATGAAAAAGGTATTGTGGTAAATAAAAGTAGTTTTAAAAAGGGGCGATTACACGGATCTGTGAAGGTTTATTCTGAAGAAGGAGATCTGAAATCAACCATTCAGTATAAGAATGGATTGAGAATTAGAAAGTAAAACACTAGTATATAGTGTCTTGTAAAAAAACTTTCTCTAAAATGAAACATAATTAAACACAAGAGCGTACATATATGTGTTTAGGTTAGTTATTACCGCAGATTTTTCTGCAAATAACAAAGGGTGAAAAAGTGAAAGAGGAGTTGAGGAGCTCCTCTTTCTTTATTTTCTAATTTTTAATACGTCTTTAGTTAATTCACGGTACGTTTTTCTATTTCTAAAAATATCTGAAGCTAAAAATATAGCGTTTCTAAAGCTAGTTGGATCGGCAGTGTTTTTTCCAGCAATGTCAAAGGCGGTTCCGTGATCTGGAGAGGTTCTAACAATTGGTAAGCCTGCAGTAAAGTTAACCCCTTCGTTATTCGAAATTGTTTTAAATGGAATTAATCCTTGGTCGTGGTACATGGCTAATATACCATCAAATTTTTTAAACTGCCCAGAACCAAAAAATCCATCACTTGCAAATGGTCCTATGGCAATGTTGTTATCTGCATTGAATTGTTCAATTGCAGGAATTATCATGTCTTCTTCTTCCCTACCAATAACTCCACTATCTCCTGCATGCGGGTTTAAGCCTAAAACAGCAATTTTGGGCTGGTGTATATTGAAATCTTGCACCAAACTTTTTCTAAAAACTTCTAGTGTATTGACAATTTTATCTTTGGTTAGAACGCTTGATACATCTTTTAATGGAACATGACCGGTAACAACTCCTACGCGCAATGAATTATGAACCATCATCATTAATGGGTGGTCTTCGTTAGCATAATTTGCTAAATACTCAGTATGCCCTTTGATGTTTTCATCCTCCCAATTTATATTTTGTTTGTGAATTGGAGCGGTTACTAAAACGTCCGCATGATTAGAAGCTAGAGCATCTGTTGCATGGGTAATGGATTCATAGGCTAGTTGACCAGATTCACTGGTAATTGCGCCAAAACTTACTTCAATGTTTGATTTGTTGATGGTAACAAGGTTGACTTTCTTAGGGTTGCTTTTAGAATGATTTTCAATCATATGAAAACTAAAGTCTTGGGTTCCTAAATTTTTTCGGTAACTTTTTGACGCTTCTGAATTTCCATAAATAATAGGTGTACATAACTCAAACATACGAGGGTCTAAAAAAGATTTTATCACTACTTCAAGTCCAACCCCATTAATATCACCACATGAAATGGCTACCTTGATTTTGTTTTTACTATGTTTCATATGAGCTTACGTAACAATTATTTTACTAAAAAAATATTCATTACAAAAATAGCCAAGACTTCAATTACACGAAGATTTAGAGCAACCTAAATTCAGATATATTCGTCATATGTCCATAAATTTATTTTTGAGTTAAAATAGATTAGAAACCGTACTTTTGTGGTAGAATCTACGTTACTCCTAGGTGAGAGGTATATACATGAGAAAAACGCTTATTTTCTTCCTTTTAATTATTGGGTTAATTCCTTTTAATTCGCTAGCTACCCATAATCGGGCTGGAGAAATTACCTATGAGCATATTTCTGGATTGACCTATTTAATTACCGTAAGTACTTATACTAATAACAAATCATTCTCGGCTGATAGATGCGAATTAGAAGTTTTTTATGGTGATGGAACTAGTGATTTTATTCCTAGAACTAAGGGAGCTCCTTGTTCAGGTGACTTTCCCTCGTGCGATCATTGTGGAGAAAACATCGGAAATGAAATAAAGGTAAATTACTATCAAAAACAACATACTTTCCCTGGTACTGGAACTTATCGAATTTCTATGGAAGACCCCAATAGGAATGCTGGTGTTATCAATATTCCAAATTCAATAAATGTAGTGTTTCATATTTATGCTGAGCTAATAATTTTCCCTTCTGGGTTACCTAATTCATCACCTTTTTTACATTATCCTCCTATAGATAATGCTTGTGCGGGTATAGTTTACGAACATAATCCGGGAGCAGTAGATCAAGATATTTCTAATAATGGTTCAAGCGATAGTCTAACTTATAGCTTGGTTACTTGTTTAGGTAATGGAGGCTCTCCAATAGCGGGATATACACTGCCAGATATGCATCCCTCCGGACCAAATAATAATATTTCTATTGATTCTCAAACAGGTACCGTAACTTGGGATAACCCTAAGATAAAAGGAGAATACAATTTGGCTATTTTAATAGAAGAGTGGCGTAAGGTGAATGGTATTCCCATTAGGGTCGGTAGTGTATTAAGAGATTTACAAATTGAGGTGTATGATGGATGTACTTCTGCAAATAATCCTCCAGAAATTCAAGATGTTGCGGATACTTGTGTTACAGCAACCAAAACTCTAATTCAAGATGTAACGGCAATAGATGGAGATATTAGCAACGGAAATTTTCAGATTGTTACGCTACAAGGAAAAGGTGATCCCTTTGAAGTTCAAGGCAATAAAGCAACATTCCCAAGAAAATCTGAAGAAAAGGAAGTGACCTCTACCTTTACTTGGAACACACAGTGTAACCATATTCGTTCATATCCATATTTTGTAGTGTTTAGAGCTAGTGATAGTCCAGGCACGGTTCAACTTGTAGATTATTATGATTGGAGAATATCGGTGAATGCACCGGCTCCAACAAATATTAACGCAGAACCTATTGGAGAAGGTATTAATGTAACTTGGGGATACAACACTTGTAACAATGCCATTGGGTATAGAATTTATCGTAAAATGGATTCTATTGGTTACGTAGCTCCAAATTGTGAAACAGGAATTCCTAGCTCTACCGGGTATAAGCTTATCGGAACATCTAATGGTGTATCAAATACTTCTTTTTTTGATTCAGATAATGGAAATGGCTTAATAAGCGGTCAAAAATATTGCTATATGGTTTATGCCATATTTGATGATGGAGCAGAAAGCTATCCATCTTTTGAAACCTGTGCTACCCTTAGAAAAGAAGTTCCAATTATTACTCGTGTAAGTGTCAATACTACAAGTATAACAAGTGGGTCAGACACGGTAAAGTGGTCTAAACCAACTGATATTGATGAAATAAAATTTCCAGGACCCTACAAATACAAGGTTTTAAGAAGTGATAACGAACAGGATTTTTCAGAGGTTTTTGAAACCAATGAAAACATTGACCTTCAATTGGTAGATACAGTTTTTGTTGATTCTGGTTTAAACACCCAAGAATTAAAATACGAATACAGAATTGAAGTGTATAGTAATGACGTTCTTGTAGGCCCTTCACGTATAGCTAGCTCTCCCTGGTTAATGGCTAAGCCATTAGATAATAGATTGGAACTATCTTTAGACATTAATGTGCCATGGCATAATGATTCCATGATTATTTATAGAGAAAGTTCTCCTGGAGTGTTTAGTTATTTAGGTAGTAGTTCCTCATTGATTTATACCGATAGCAACTTGGTTAATGGAAAGGAGTACTGTTACTATATCACCACATTTGGTCAATATTCTGATACCTCTCTTGAACACCCATTAATAAATCATTCCCAGATTTTATGTGCGGTGCCAATAGATAAACAAGCTCCTTGTGCACCACAAAATCTAGAAATTGATAGTGATTGTGAGTTGTTTTACAATAATTTGAGTTGGCTAAACCCAAATGATATTTGCGATACAACCGATGATGTGGTGAGCTATAATATTTATTTCAGACCTACGAGTGAAGGCACATCAGAAATTATTGAAACCGTTTTGGGTGCTACTAATACCTCCATTTCTTTTATTGACCTTGAATCGGTAGCAGGATGTTACAGTATTACAGCCGTTGATTCTTTTAACAATGAGAGTGAAATGAGTAACACCGTTTGTGTAGATAATTGCCCTTATTATGAACTTCCAAATATTTTTACTCCAGGTGAAGATGGTAAAAATGATTTCTTTGTTCCATTGCCAAAATGGAGGTATGTAAAAGAAGTAGATATGCGCTTATACAATCGTTGGGGTGAAGAAATATATTCTACTACTAAGCCAGAGCTTGGTTGGGATGGTATTAGTGCAGATGGCGAAATAATGTCGGATGGGGTGTATTATTATGTTTGTACCGTTTTCGAAATAAGATTAAGCGGCATCGTTGAAAGAGTTTTGAAAGGAACTTTAACTTTGCAAAGAGAAGAATCGGGGAAACCCAGTAATTAGATAACTATGTTTACAGGAATAATTGAAGAACTAGCTCAAGTAGTACAAATCGAAAAGGAGCAAGAAAACCTTCATCTAACCTTAAAATCCAATATTACTTCAGAGTTGAAAATTGACCAGAGCGTGGCGCATAATGGCGTTTGCTTAACAGTGGTAAAAATTGAGGACGACAACTACACTGTTACCGCAATAAAAGAAACTTTGGATATATCCAATATTGGAGATTTGTTGGTAAACGACAAAGTAAACATAGAAAGAAGTATGGTTATGAATGGCCGAATTGATGGCCATATAGTTCAGGGCCATGTAGATCAAACGGCCACCTGTGTTTCAATAGAAGAAGAGGATGGAAGTTGGAAATACACTTTTGAATATGACAGTACTTTAGGAAATCTAACCGTCTCAAAAGGATCTATTACTATAAATGGAGTTAGTTTAACGGTAGTAAACCCGTCACCGGGTAAATTGAGTGTGGCTATTATTCCGTACACTATTGAACATACTAACTTTCATACTTTTAAAAAAGGTACAAAGGTGAATCTTGAGTTTGATATCATTGGAAAATACGTTTCTACTTATATGGCAAATGTGAATTCATAATCAATTGCTCGAATGAAGAAATTGTTTAGCTTATTAAGTCTCATTAAAGACTATAAAGTACCAGCAACGCTTAACGTTGTTTTTAACCTATTATCAGTAGTTTTTGGGCTGTTCTCTTTAGGGATGTTAGCCCCGTTTTTAAACCTAATTTTCTTAAAAAGCAATGCAGAATATGCAGCTTACCTATTAAATGTTCCCGCTCCAATTACTTTTTCAAATATTGAGGTCAATTTAATTATTGATCATTTTTATTTTTTCATGGCTAATATGATTGTGAATGACCCTGAAGGAGGAAAAGTAAGTGCCTTGGTGATGATTTGCATTTTGATGGTCGTTTTCATTTTACTAAAAAATGTAACCAGGTTTTTTGCATACTTCTTTTTAGCTACTGTGCGTACTGGGGTAATGAAAGACCTTAGAAATCAAGTTTACAATAAAGTAGTTGGCCTGCCTATTTCTTATTTCAATGAAGAAAAGAAGGGCGATGTGATGTCTAGAATGACCAATGATGTTCAAGAGGTTGAATGGACTATTATGACTTCTTTAGAGATGATGTTTAGAGATCCATTTTCAATTGTGATTTATTTGATTTCATTGGTAATGATAAGTCCCCAACTTACCTTGTTTGTGGTACTAATCTTACCAATTTCAGGCTATATTGTTGGAAGTATTGGAAAATCTCTAAAAAAGACCTCTGATGATGGGCAGGAGCAAATGGGAGGATTGGTTGCAATGATGGAGGAAACTATCTCTGGGCTGAGGATAATCAAGGCATTTACAGCTGAGAAATTAACCATTGCTAAGTTTGAAAACCAAAATCAAAATTACACCGATTTAATGACTAGGATGTACCGAAAGAGAGACTTGGCTTCTCCGGTAAGTGAGTTTTTGGGTGTATTGATTTTAGTGTTTGTAATATGGTATGGTGGCGGATTAATTTTAAATAATGAAGAAAGTGCATTAACTGCCTCCAAGTTTATTTTATACATCGTGATTTTCACTCAAGTTATTCCTCCAGTAAAATCTTTTACGGTTGCTATGTATAACGTACAAAAAGGGCGGGCCTCATTAGATAGAATTGATAAAATCTTGTTGGCAGATGATCTTATTCATGATCCAAAGAGCCCTGTTGTAAAAAAGAGCTTTGATAAAGATGTGGTCTATAAAGATGTAAGATTTAAATATCATAAGGATGAGGTTTTAAAAGGAATTTCAATTACTGTACAAAAGGGAGAAACTATTGCGTTAGTGGGACCATCTGGAAGTGGAAAATCTACAATAGCTGATCTATTACCTCGATTTTATGACGTAAGTGATGGTGATATTTCTATAGATGGTGTATCTACAAAAGATATGGAGATTAGTGACCTAAGGTCGTTAATTGGAATTGTAACCCAACAAAGCATTTTATTTAACGACACGGTAAAAGGAAATATATTAGTCGGTAATCCTTTTGCGAGTCAAAAAGAAATTGAGGACGCAGCTATAGTAGCCAATGCGCATGAGTTTATTCAAAAATTACCAGAAGGCTATGATTATAATATAGGTGATGGTGGAGCAAAACTATCTGGTGGTCAAAAACAAAGATTAAGTATTGCACGAGCTATTTTAAATAATCCTCCCATATTGATTCTAGATGAAGCCACATCTTCCTTGGATACCGAAAGTGAAAAACTGGTACAAGAAGCGCTAGACGAATTAATGAAATCAAGAACGTCTATTGTAATAGCTCACAGATTATCAACTATTGTAAATGCCAATAAAATTTACGTTATTGAAGGCGGAAACATTATTGAACAAGGAACACACTCTGAGTTGATTGAATCTAGTAAAACATATAAAAAACTGTATGAACTGCAGTCTTTTAATTAAATACATTCTATGAAAAAATATTTATTTTCTACTTTTCTTTTAGCGCTAAGCACCATGGCGTTTTCGCAAATAACTGTTGATTCATCTGATTTTGGACAAATTGGAGACGAGGTGTTATATGTTTTTGAGTCGAATATTGCTGGTTTAACGGCAAAGCCTGCCTCTTCAACTGCACAAGTTTTTGATTATTCTAGTTTGTCTTTTTCATCTACCGACAACTATTATTTTCTAGACCCAGTTGGCTCTTCCGGAGCTTCAGATTTTCCCAACTCAAATATTTTATTAAGTAGTGGAGGCGGAATAAGCCTTAATTATATTAACAAATCGGTAAACACATTAGAATTGGATGGAGTTTATGGTGATCCCTATGGTATTGGATCTGTGAGCAGTTTAAATTTTACACCCAATGTGACATTGCTCAATTTTCCAGCTGGTTATGGAGATATGTTAAATGCTGAGCAAAATATTGACACTACTTTATTAGATACCGTAACGGGTTTATTTGATTCATTGAGGTTGGTGAGTAAAACCGAAATAATTAGTTCTATTGATGCATTTGGTACGCTTCAATTACCAAACATGACAGAAGATGTACTAAGAAAGTATGATGTTGAGGTACGATCTGATACTGTTTTTGGGTTGTTATTTGGCTCATGGCAAAATGTTCAACAGTCTACCACAACACGTTACTTTTACAGGTTTTTAGCGAAGAATAAAGCCTATTACGTTTTAGAGGCAGAATCAGATGATTCTGGCAATATTAAATCTGCTCAATTTCAAGTAGGAACAAGCTTATTTGCTGGAGTTAAAAGTATTCAGAATATTTCTTGCTTTGGATTAACTGATGGGGAGGCGGAGGTTATAGCCGTTGGTGGAATACCACCTTATTCCTATTCTTGGAGTGATGGTCAAACGGGATCGGTAGCTACAGGTTTAGATAATGGAGCTATTTCTGTAGTTGTAACAGATGCTATGAGTGATAGTTACACTGTGAGCATGGTCATTACAGAACCTGATTTGTTTGAAGTGGTTTCAAGTCAAATTGGAGCTGATCATGGATTAGATGATGGTTTTATTGAAATAGATGTAAATGGCGGAACACCTTCTTTTACTTATTTATGGTCAAATGGAGAAACTTCAAAAAATTTGAGTGATTTAACGTTTGGATCTTATTCAGTTACCGTTACAGATGCAAGCGGTTGTTTAGCAAATAATACTTTTACCGTGGATGACATTACCTCTGTTCCGATAATTCCACAACAATCGCCTATTCAAGTTTATCCAAATCCGGTGATTGACTTTTTTGTAATCGATACTCCAAGTGAGTGGTCTGCTAAACTGGTTTCTATTGATGGAAAAATCCTAAAGACCTATATCGGGTTTGGTAAATCAACTATGCAAGTTCCCGCAAGATTAAAGGGAATGTTTATGCTTATTATTACTACAGAGACGGGAACTTTTCAAACAAAAATTCATATTCAGTAAAAAATATTATTGAAAAAAAATAGGGTTGTGTAATTAAACACATCCCCATTTTCATATTCACCCATTTTAAAGAAGAGTTTTGTTTTTCAACAAATTACGTTCAGGTTTCGTAGATGATAGACCAAATGTATAACGAAAGTTTCTTTAATTAATACTTAGATTCTTTTAAAATTACTTTTATAAATGTATTTTTATTTCCTAACTAATTAATAAAAAACAGTTTATGTGAAATTTTAAAAAAATTATAATTTCATTTTTATGCTTTTGGCAGCACTTAAAACTTCTTCATTGTTTAACCTAGAATAAGCCCATAAAAAGTATCCGTAGTAATTTTCTGTATATTTTATGTCATTCGTTAACGGGATTCCAGACTGGTTATTAGCCTTAATTATATCCTTGAATAAAGTCACTTTATTTGAGTCGGAATTTTCTAGAAAGGTTTTAAAAATAGAAAATAGTTTGCTTTCAAATTTATAATGGGGTTTATTCAAATCACAATGAGTGCTAATCTTATTTAAAATAAGCTCTATTTGATCGAGATTTATTTCATCGAAATTTACTAGAAGAGAGAAAAATAAGGCGTCCTGATAAATGTCTCGTCTAACGTCAATGTTTTCGGTTAGAATAACGTAATTTAGATACTTTTTCGCTTCCTTATTATTACCAAGAAAGAAATGGCCCATTTTCAAAGCAGAATAGATGGTTAACTTCATTTCTGTTGACAACGCTTCGGACATTTTCTTTAACCCCATTTCAACCTCTTTAATTTTTAGTTCTAATTGAACCGAATTACCCATGTAGGTATATGCCATTGTTTCATAATTTGCGGCATAATAAAAAAGCTTAATTCGAATATTAGGATCAGTACCAAACTTACCCTTTTTTACATCTAGCTTGAGCTTTTTTAATAGGGTAATTAGTTCCTCAAACCTACCCATACAAATGCAACTGGTTAAATGCTCAAAGTAGGCTTGTAAACATTCGTTGGCTTCATTTATTACCACAGCGTCTTCAACAATTAACTTGGTTAACTCATACTGGGCAGGTATGTCTTGCACCAAACAAAGATGTATGGCTTTAGCCATTCTTTGGTAGTATAAGGTTCGTTTAGGTAGATGATTGGATTCTATTTTTTGTAAGGATTCAAAATCAGGAAGATCCTTTAGTTCATGTACATAACCTCTTCTTTGCTTCTGCTGAATTAAATTATGGTAAGAGTCAGCCGCAAGCAAATAGGTTTTGTATTTGTCCATGATTTCTGTTTCTAGTTTTGATACCGATTTATAGTCATCCTCAGTAAATGAGTCTAAACGCAATCCAAGAATTTTTTTCCATTCTAATATTTGAATAACATAACCAAAACGTTCATGTTTGTTCGCTAACTTCTCTACTTTCTCTAGTTCTTTCCAAGCTTCTTTTTCGAGTTGACGATTGTATAAAATTTCTACATGATGCAATCCTTTTGAGATTTGAGAATCAATAGTTTTAGAACTTTTTACAAGCGACTCTAAAATACTATTGTATAGGTAGTTGCGTCTTTGAATCTCGTTGTTGTCCTTTTTTTTGCTGTCATCAACCTTTCCAGATCGAATACCATTAAAAAGATTGTAATAACTGGGGTTTTTATCCTTTTTTATGGATAAACTAAAGGCTCTTAACTCCCCCTGAGAAAGGGAATGAATTAGTTTTTCTAAAGATAATTTTGGCATAAAATGGATGATATTAATAAGTAGGTAAAATTAAATGTTTGCTAAGTATTTTTAGTTACTGCTGACTAAGAATTATTTGTTGTAAAGGAGACCTACGTTACCTTTGAGAAAAATTTAATATGAAAAGTTTATTTAGGCTGTTTTTAGGTGTTTTTTGTGGTTTCTTATTTGGCTGTGAGTTTCATTCAAAGCCAGGTTCCCTAACATCTAATTTAATGCCTAATGAATATGAAACCTCTTTTGATTCTTGTTTAGCAAGTAAATATGGAGCCGACAAATATGGTATGAAGCCATATGTACTTGCTTTTTTGAAGAAAGGTCCGAATAGAGAGTTAGATTCAAACCAAACGCAAGAATTGTTCTTGTTACATATGAAAAACATTGAACGTATGGCAGAAAATGGAGATTTGGTGTTAGCAGGTCCTTTTATGGGTGAAGAAGATTTAAAGGGAATATACATTTTTAATGTAAAAAGTATTGCAGAGGCAGAAGAATTAACAAATTCTGATCCCGCTATACAATCAGGGTATCTTGATATGGAATTGATGCAATGGTATGGTTCAGCAGGGTTGATGGGTTTAAACGATTTACACAAGAAGGTTTCGGCTAATTTGGTTTCGGAGGGATAAAAATGGAAAAGTTAAAGGCGGTAGATGCGTATATCTTAAAACACGAGAAATGGTCTCAGGAGCTTTCTTTATTACGTGATGTAATACTAAGCACTGGACTCATTGAAACGTATAAATGGAGTTCACCTGTATATGTAAAAAATAAAAAGAATATTGTAGGGTTAGGAGCTTTTAAAAACCACATGGGACTCTGGTTTTTTAACGGATCATTACTAAAGGATTCCGAAAAACGACTCCATAATGCACAAGAAGGTAAAACCACAGCCATGAGGCAATGGCGGTTTTTGAATTTTGAGGATGTGGTAGAAAATGTGGAGGTGATTGAGCAGTATGTTCAAGAAGCTAAGTTAAATTGGGATAAAGTCAATACGGTAAGCCCCAAAGTTAGAAAGCCTTTAATTATTCCGGTAATTCTTGAAAATGCCTTTTCAGATGATGCCTTTTTACGAGATGCATTTAACAGCCTTAACCTCACAAAAAAGAGAGAATATATAGCCCATATAAACTCTGCCAAAAGAGATGCAACTAAGCAATCAAGATTAGAAAAAATAATGCCTTTAATTAAAGAAGGGGCAGGGTTAAATGATAAATATAGAAAATAAGAAAGGGAGCTTGTGCTCCCTTTCTTATTGATTTTTACAATGGAATATTTCCATGTTTCTTTTTGGGTAATGTTTCTGCTTTGTTTTCAAGACTTTCAAAGGCTATAATTAGTTTTTCCCTGGTGTCTTCAGGTAAAATTACATCGTCTACATAACCTCTTGCTGCAGCACGAAAAGGATGGGCAAATTCTTTCGCATATTCTGCTTCTTTTTGTTGCCACATTTCCTCCGGGTTTTCGGCCGATTTAATATCATTTCTAAATATGATTTCAGCTGCCCCTTTTGCTCCCATAACTGCAATTTCAGCGCCTGGCCAAGCAAAATTTAAGTCAGCGCCAATATGTTTTGAGTTCATTACATCGTAAGCCCCACCATAGGCTTTACGGGTAATAACTGTAATTCTAGGAACCGTTGCTTCACTGAAAGCGTACAGAAGTTTTGCGCCATTTGTAATAATGGCATTCCACTCCTGGTCAGTTCCAGGTAAAAATCCTGGTACATCCTCTAATACTAATAGTGGAATATTAAAAGCATCACAAAAACGAACAAATCGAGCCGCTTTGGTAGACGAATTAATATCTAAAACACCCGCCAAAACTGCAGGTTGGTTTGCTACAATTCCGATAGATTTCCCTGCTAATCTTGCAAAACCTACAACAATATTATCTGCAAAATCCCTATGAATTTCGTAAAATGAATCGTAATCAATAATGCCGTTTATTACATCGTGAATATCATAAGGCATGTTCGCACTTTCTGGAACGATGTTGTTTAATTGCTCTCTTTTTTCGTTACCAAAAGTATAGGGTAGAGAAGGCGCATTTTCTTCGCAATTTTGAGGAATGTATGATAGTAGATTCCTTAGTTTTTCAAAAGCCTCAATTTCATTAGCAGCGGTAATTTGACTAACTCCAGATTTAACAGAATGGGCAGATGCACCTCCTAAATCTTCTGAACTTACCACTTCATGAGTAACTGTCTTCACTACGTTCGGCCCTGTAACGAACATGTATGAAGTGTTTTCAACCATCATAATAAAATCAGTAAGAGCTGGAGAGTAAACCGCTCCACCAGCACATGGACCCATGATTGCCGACAATTGCGGAATTACGCCACTTGCCAAAGTGTTTTTGTAAAAAATGTCTGCGTAGCCTCCTAAGGAAACAACTCCCTCTTGAATACGGGCGCCACCAGAATCGTTTAAACCAATAATTGGAGCGCCATTTTTCATAGCTAAATCCATGACTTTCACAATTTTTTCCGCATGAGCTTCAGCTAAAGAGCCTCCTAAAACTGTAAAATCTTGAGAAAAAACGTATATTAATCTACCATTAATTTTTCCGTAACCGGTAACAACACCATCACCTAAAAACTTTTGTTTATCAAGTCCAAAAAGAGTAGATCTATGTGTTACTAACTGACCTAGTTCTTGAAATGAACCCTCATCCAATAGAAAATGAATTCTTTCTCTGGCAGTTAATTTTCCTTTTTTATGTTGCGCATCAATTCTTTTTTGCCCACCACCTAAAAGAGCTTCCTCTTTAATTTCTTGTAATCTCTTAAATTTATCGTCCATTGGCCCGATTTAAATTTCTAAAATGACATCCAACTAATTTGGATTAATCGAAAATCAAAGATAAAAAAGGAGAGCTAAAACACATTTTTTATTTACTAAAAAGTCACCCTTTACCCACACAACCTTAAACGGGTATTAGCAACCGTTTTAACGGCATTTCACTACATTTGTTGAAAATTGTAAAAGTTAGAAAATGAGTCAGGATAGAATTAATGCATCAAAAGCTCCTAAGCCTGTTGGAGCATACCCTCACGCCCGACAAGTGGGTAATTTATTGTTTTTATCGGGGGTGGGTCCAAGAACTGCAGGCTCTGATGGGGCGGATTCAAAAGTGCCTGGTTTAGAGGTTAACGCAAACGGACATTTTGTGAAATTTGATTTTGAAGCGCAATGTCATGCAGTTTTTCAAAATGTACGTGCTGTTTTAGAAGCCTCTGGATCGAAGTGGGAGAATTTAGTTGATGTAACTGTTTTTTTGGTGGATATGAAAAGAGATTTTTTAACCTTCAATAAAATTTATGCAGAGTATTTCTCAGAAGTGCAGCCTTGTAGAACCACGGTTGAGATAAATGCCTTACCTACCCCAATAGCTATTGAACTAAAGTGTATTGCAACCGTATAACGAGTTATTTGATTATATTTATAGTCTAAAATATCTAGTTATGAGAGTTTTGCAATTGTTAGTGTTTGCGTTCCTTTTTGTTGGTTTGCTGTCTTGTGAAAAGATGGACAATGAAAAATATAATAAAAAGAAGCACCAATATGGAGAATGCGGAATGGAGTTTTACTCTTTTTGTACGGATAATAAATTTGAAAACCCTAATATTCAATCAGATAATTTAGGAGTTATTATTGTTAAACCGCTAGTGTATTCTGATGATTGTAATTGTATCGTTGAGGGTACAGTGAAATATTTGGAAAGCGGCCAGACTGTTGCTATGGTTTATTATTATGGTAAAGATTGCGATTCAATGGCCAAAAAAGTGCTTTGCGTTGATGGCGATTGTGAGTCTAAAAAAATAGAGATTTGTTATTTCTATCCCTCTAATTGTGACACGCCCAACCAATCTGTTGAATAACTTGATGGGAAAGTTAAATATATGCATGGTTCAAACTCAATTGCATTGGGAAGACAAGAGTGCAAATATTCAAATGCTAACCAAGAAATTACAAGACGTAAATTCTAATACCGATTTAGTTATTCTACCCGAAATGTTTACAACAGGCTTTTCTATGAAACCTGAGCTGTATTCTGAATCTATGGAAGGGTCTACGGTTAATTGGATGCGTAACATGGCTGATCAGTTAAACTGCGTTATTACCGGGACTTTGATAATTGAAGAATCAGGCAACTTTTTTAATCGGTTGGTGTGGATGAGACCTGATGGTTCTTATTCTTTTTACGATAAACGTCATTTATTTTCATTAGCAGGAGAAGAAAACCATTATAGCGCTGGAAAGAATAGATTGGTTGTGGATATTAAGGGTTTTAAAATAATGCCTTTAATATGTTATGATCTTAGATTTCCGGTTTGGTGTAGGAATGATTTAGATTATGATTTGGCCATATTTGTGGCAAATTGGCCTGAAAAAAGAAGTTTTTTTTGGAGTCAATTATTAGTGGCTAGGGCCATAGAAAACCAATCGTTTGTTGTTGGGCTAAATAGAGTGGGATTTGATGGAAACCAAATTTCACATAGTGGTAACAGCATTTGTCTTGGTCCTTTAGGAAATTCAATTAAAGAAATTGATTCGGGTAAAGAAGAGCTTGCCTTTGTTCAAATAACTAAAGCAGAATTAAAATCTGTACGAGACCAATTCAAATTCTTGAACGATAAGGACGACTTTAATATTACTATTTAAGGTCCACTTTCCAGGTTTCCTCCATATCCCAATTTGCTCTGATCTCAATGGTGCCAGAATAGTAAACAACTTCTTCAGGCTGAATACCTTTAGAAATATTTCCAGTATCCCATTTTTTATTTCCGTTTCTGTCAATAATTAATCTAAACTTATAGGTTCCGGGTACCGCTAATTCATGAAAGATTTCCTCTCCTGGTTTTATGATGTAATTCCGAATAAATTTGTCTTTTTGATTCAATAATTCCAATACTAATGAACCATTGTAACCCGGCACTTCTACTTTAAATCTGAAACTACCATAATCTTCAAAATTTTTAGTTTTAAATTTTAAAATGGTTGTGTCGTTTACTTGATGAATGATGTCCTTAAAGGCGCCTTGATTAAATATAAAGGCATAATTGGTCATAGGTTTCCATTTATGGGTAACGGCTACTGACCTAAGTTCTTTGAATGTTCCTCTGTTAATTTCGGGTTTTAAAACGGTTAGGATTTCATTCACAATTGCTTCTTTCATAACCATGGTATCTTCATTTTGCACAAACCACATACTATCCGTTTGCCATGTTGATATGGGTCGTGAAAAATTTATTCTTAATGTATCAAAGTAATGATGCACACCATTATCAGTTCCTAACGAGACCCTTACAGGACTTCTAGTTTCCTTTTTCTTTTTAAGTTTTTTGTAAAACTTTGTTCTATCCTTTATATCTATTTGAACAGTATCAGAATAGTTTGTTTCATCAACGATGTTTACTGTTACAGAGTCAATATCTAAATCACCATTAATCCAAAACTTAAAGGTATCAGGCCTAATTTCTTCTATGATGTAGGTTGTTTCTTTGGGACTAGGTGAAAACTTAAATTTAGGATTAATTAGATTATTGTTAAACCCAATATTAAAGCTAAAATATTCTTTTGATAATGATTTTGAAACATATTGAGTGGTATCTTTTTCTTCAAAAATGGCAAAGTCTACAGGGGTTTCAGCTTTCGTGTTTTGTAAATTATTAGCAAATCCAACTTTAGTTTGTTCTATGTATTTAAACTTCTCTCCAGGGGTGGCTAGAGCGAAGATTTGATACTCGGTGTCACGCAAAAATTGCAGTTCATACTCTCCTTTATTATTAGTTTTAGTTACGTACAGTGGCTCACCTTTATATAAGGCAGAATCGTAAGTTTGTGGGTACAAAACTACCACAGCATTATCTACTAGTTTTTGTGAGTAGGCATCTTTTACTGTGCCATAAATAATTCCGGAGTCCAGGGTGTTACCTGTTGAAAAAACAAAAAGGTTGCTGTCTAATGGGTTGCTTTCGTTTAGATCTACGATAGCATTTCCAAAATTGAAATTATAGGTGGTATTGGTTTTTAAAGTGTCTTGAATATCGAAAAACACTCGTTTTCCTTTTTGTCTATAAGTAACTGGATAGCTTAACGGAGGAGAAACTACAAGTTCACCATTTAAATTTTTAATTTGAACATATTCGTCAAATTCCATAGCTAAAGTTTGCCCTTGAAACCCTGTAGATAAATTCTGAGGACTTAACTTTAAAACTTTTGGTGGAATGGTGTCTTTTTCACCCCCAGATAGATTACGAGGTTGAGCGCATCTTATTAAGATTACGGATGAAATTAGCGAAATAAAAAGAAACAATTTTCTCATTATGGTAATGATTTGGTAATTAATGAGTTTATTTTCTCAAAGTAGAATTTATCCGTTGTATCAAATTGATTTTTATTTTTTGAATCTACATCTAGAACGCCTATAATCTTTTTTTCAGGGTTAAATATCGGAATTACAATTTCGGAAACACTTTGTGAGCTACAAGAAATGTGTCCAGGAAATTCGTTTACATTCGCTACAATTATGGTTTCTTCATTTTCCCATGCTGAACCACAAACTCCCTTACCTTTTAGTATTCTAGTGCAAGCAATAGGACCTTGAAACGGACCTAAAACTAATTGATTACCTTCTACAAGGTAAAACCCAACCCATAAATGATTAAATGTCATTTTAATAGCTGCGCTCACATTTGCCAGATTGGCTATTAAGTTGGTTTCTCCGAGTATGAGATTTTCAATTTGCGGAATTAAAGTTTCGAAAAACTCTTCCTTGGTGTTTCCAGCGATTTCTAAATTTTCTGACACGCTGCAAATATAGCTACTGAATAATTGTTTGTGTAGTATTCTTTTACCTTAAAAGGTCAGAAATGTTAGAAGTTTAACCATTGGCTACAGCAAGAGAAGCAACGCTCACTTTGGTGTTCTCACAGTCAATAATTTTTTGAGCGCCAGCTTCAATGGTCGATCCCGAGGTTATGACATCATCTAATAACAAAATATGTTTGTTTTTAACGTGGTTAGGGTTTTTTACTTCAAAAATGGTTTTTACATTCTCCCAGCGGTTAAAAATACTCTTTTTGGTCTGGGTGTCGTTAGCTGTTGTTCTAATTAAGCAATTGGTAAGTATGGGTACTTCTAAAACTCTAGATACCCCAATAGCAATTTTTTCAGCCTGATTATAGCCTCGTTGTTCAAGTTTTTTTGGGTGTAAAGGAACGGGTATAATATAGTCAACACTTTTAAATCGACTAGATTTACGTAGAACGTTTCCTAATAATTCTCCCAAATAGATTGCAGACTGATCATTGCCATGATACTTGAAAGCATGAATCATATTTTGTATCCTGCTTTTTTTACTAAAGAAATAGCCTGAAGTAGCTTCTTCTATTTTTGTTTTAAACCAAAATAATCGTTCAACAGGGTTGCCTTTCTTATTTTCAAAATAGGTTCTTGGCATATCAATAGAGCACTCGAAGCAAATGGTGTCTTCTGATTGGTGCAGAACATCTTTACATCCAATACAAATTTGAGGGTAAAGTAAAGCCATAAAATCAGTTAAAAGACTAGTCAAATATGAAGGTTTGAAATACTTTTGAGCCATATCAGCATTAAAAGTATGGAAAATCAGGAGAAATCGCAAAAAAAGCCTATTGTTCAATATGTACTTATCGCTTTACTAGTTATCCTCTCGGGAATTGGTATTTTTTTGATTAGTGAAAATAACAATTTAAAAAAAGAACTAGCAGCTTGTGATAGCTCCTATACTTCTTCCGAAAATGAGAAGGTAGAGGTGATGCAAGATTTGCAGTTGATGGCCGGTGAATACGATTCCTTAATGACCAATAATGATTCTATTAATAGTGAGCTTTTGGCTCAAAAGGAAAAAGTAGATAAGCTAATGTCAGATGCTAAAAAGTACAATTGGTCCATATACAAATTAAAGAAAGAAGCTTCTACCCTTAGAGAAATAATGAAAGGGTATGTGCGAACAATAGACTCATTAAATACAGAAAATGTGGAATTGAGAGCAGAAAACTTAAATGTTAAAGGCCAATTGGGCGCTAAAGAACAGGAAAACTCAAAGTTAAGAGAAAATAACTCAGAGTTGGAAAATATGGTGAGATTGGGTGCTAAACTTGCGGCATTAAATTTTGTTGCCTACGGACAAAGAGTAAAGCGAAATAATGTGCATAAAGAAACGAGCAGAGCAAACAATACCGAAAAAATTAAAGCCTGTTTTACTTTGGATGCAAATGAGGTGACTGAACCGGGTAAAAAGTTGGTTTATTTACGAATAATGACTCCAGCAGGAACGGTATTAGCAGAAAGGTCGGATAATTCAAACACCTTTTCATATAATGGGTCAAAGGTTTTGTATAGTGTTCAAAAAGAAGTGAATTATGAAAATAAGGAGCTAGATTTATGTATGTACTGGGATGTGAGGGAAGAGCTTTCTCCTGGCGAGTATTATCTTAAAGCCTATGTTGAAGGGCATGAAATAGGGTCTACATCAATGATATTAAAATAGTTGTTTATTTGTTGTTGAAGTTACTCATGGTTTGTCCTAAACCAATAGTGGCGAAAGACAATATTAGTTCACCACATTTTTTTAACCTTTCGGGCATGAGTTTTTGTTCTTCATTGGTCCACTTACCCAAAACGTAATTTACTTGGGAGCCAGGATTAAATTCGCTACCAACTCCAAAACGTAGTCTGGCGTAATTTGATTGTCCTAAAACTTGATTGATGTTTTTTAGTCCGTTATGACCACCATCGGAACCTTTTCCTCTAAGACGTAATTTCCCAAAAGGTAAGGCAATGTCGTCTGTTATTATCAATACTCTATCCAAAGGAACTTTTTCCTTTTGCATCCAGTAATTAACAGACTTTCCGCTTAAATTCATGTAAGTGGAAGGTTTAAGCAGAACAATTTGTCTACCACGATGTTTAACTATAGCACGCGTGGCTAACTTATCGTTATCAAAAAAAATACTCGATGAACTAGCTAGTTCATCGAGTATTTTAAAACCTATATTATGTCTTGTTTCAGCGTATTCAGAACCAATGTTCCCTAATCCAAAAACAAGATATTTCATCTCGAAATATTAAGCTTCAGCTGGAGCTTCAGCTTCTTCAGCACCTTCTTCTTCAACATCCTCTTCAATTGCGCCACGAGCTGTTTTAACAGCAACGATTACATTTGAATCAGGGTCTAAGAAAGTTAGTCCTTCCACTTCCATAGAACCTACCTTGATAGCCGTTCCAATTCTAAGAGAAGTAATGTCGATTGTTACATTTTCTGGAATATTAGCTAATAACCCAGAAACTTTTACTTTTCTCATAGGAGTACGTAATTTTCCACCATTTTTCACACCAATAGATGCGCCAGTTAAAGCAACAGGTAGCGATACAGATACTTCTTTATCTTCTTCAAGAATTAAAAAGTCAGCATGGATTGGAGCATCAGTTACCGGGTGAAATTGAGAGTCTTTTAAGAAAGTACTATACTCAGTTCCGTCAACTGTAATCAATACATTGTATACGTCTCCAGTGTAAATAATCTTATCAAAAGATTTTTTCTCCATTGTGAAGTGTACTTGCTTTCCAGCTCCATACATAACACATGGTACTAAATCATTTTTTCTAGCTTCTTTAGCTCCTGTTTTTCCTAAATCAGCTCTTAACGAACCTGTGATTGATATTGTTTTCATTCTACTTGATTGTTTCTATACTATAAAGTTACCACTAATGGATTCATCGTTTTCTAAACTTTGAATTACATCAGCAAATAAGTTTGCAACTGTTAAAACTTTTATTTTATCTGATTTCTGCTTTAAAGGAATTGTATCGGTAACAATTAATTCTTTAATAACAGAGTTATTAATTCTTTCGTAAGCTGGTCCTGATAAAACTGCATGCGTACACATTGCACTTACAGAACTTGCTCCTTGTTCTATCATTAATTCAGCCGCTTTACATATGGTTCCTGCTGTATCAATAATATCGTCTACAATAAGAACATCTTTACCTGCAACATCACCAATAACCATCATGTTATCAATCTTGTTAGCCTCAATTCTTTGCTTGTAACAAATAGCCATTTCTAAACCTAAAAATTTAGAATACGCATTTGCTCTTTTTGTACCTCCCGTATCAGGGGCTGCCATAACCAATTTACTTAAATCGTAATTATCTTTGATAAAAGGCAAGAAAATACTAGATGCATATAAGTGGTCTACAGGAATTTCGAAAAACCCTTGAATTTGATCAGCGTGTAAGTCCATGGTCATAACGCGAGTTACACCGGCTGCACTTAATAAGTTAGCAACTAGTTTTGAACCAATAGCTACACGGGGTTTATCCTTTCTGTCTTGACGAGCAAATCCAAAATATGGCATAACTGCAATAATTTGCCGAGCAGAAGCACGTTTTGCAGCATCAATCATTAGCAACATTTCCATTAGATTGTCTACCGGTGGATTTGTAGATTGCAGGATAAAAACATCTTGTCCACGAACAGTTTCGTTGAAGTACGTAGTGTACTCACCATCACTAAATTGAGGAATGCTAACATCACCCAAATCAGACCCATATGCTTTAGCAATTTGCTCCGCTAAATTCTTGTCTGCGTTACCTGTAAAAAATTTTATTCTGTCTCCCACGTTATAGCTGCTTGAAAAGGGCTGCAAATTTAATTAAATAATCCTCACTTTTCCAAATATTTACGAGATGTTGTTTTTTGTTTATTAGAGGGTTAAAAGGTTGGTTTTATTGACTATTTGATAAGAAGGTGAAAAAAAAGTATGTAAAGATTAAAAATTTATTACTTTCGCGGAGCAATTTTTCATCTAGTAAAGCAGTTAAAATAACACTTTGTTTGATGATGTTTTTGCCCTGGTGGCGGAACTGGTAGACGCGCTGGATTCAAAATCCAGTTCCTGTATTGGAGTGGGGGTTCGATTCCCCCCCGGGGTACCAAAAAAGGGGATTCTAATGTTAGGATCCCTTTTTTTTTGCTCTGAATTTTAGCTTTAGTGATTTGCTTTTAATAAAAAGTGGTAAATAGTTAATCTTTCGTGTGTTGAAATGCTACATTTGATTCTTTCAAAATAATATGGAAAATAGAAGTAAAATATTCATGTGGCTGCCGTTTATTATTGGCATCTGCATTGGAGGAGGGTATTGGTTGGGTTTTAGTTTTTCAAAGTCTCCACAACGAAATGCGATTGTATCTAACTCTCAAACATCCGACTTTAATATGTTGAGTGAGTTACTCAATTATATAGATGCTGAATATGTGGATGAGGTTAGCAAAAAGGAATTAATTGACAAAACTGTTGTTAGCATTTTAAAAGAGCTGGATCCACATTCTTACTATATATCTCCAGAAGAATATGCCGAGATGAATGAGCCATTAGAAGGAAATTTTGATGGAATTGGAATTCAATTTAATATTCAAAATGATTCCTTAGTGGTTATAGATCCCATTGTGAACGGCCCGTCAGAGAAAGTAGGAATTAAAGCTGGAGACCGAATAGTAAAGGTAAACGATTCTTTAATTGCTGGTGTGGGTGTTAGGAATAAAACGGTGTTAAAACTGTTAAAGGGTAAAAAAGGCACAAAAGTGAATGTGACTGTGGCTCGAAAAAACTCAGCAGACCTTGAGTTTACTATTACAAGAGATAAAATTCCGATTCACAGTGTGAGTGTATCTTATATGATTCAGGATAAAACGGGCTATATCAAAGTGGATCGATTTGGTGCAAATACTACGGATGAATTTTATTCTGGAATGCGAAAACTTACCAAGGAAGGTGCAAATAAGGTAATTATTGACTTACGTGGTAACGGTGGTGGGTATATGAACGCTGCAACTAATATGTTGGATGGTTTTTTTGAAAAAGGAGAATTACTGGTGTACACCCAAGGAAAAGCCAGAAGTAAAACCTTATCCCTTTCTAAGCAAGGTGAAGAATTTAAAAGTATGGGCGTGATTGTATTAATTGATGAAAGTTCTGCTTCGGCTAGTGAGATTTTTGCTGGAGCAATTCAAGATCATGACCGGGGGGTGGTTGTTGGTAGAAGGTCTTTTGGTAAAGGTTTGGTGCAGGAACAAACTATGTGGCCAAATGGTGCGGCAACTCGACTTACCATAGCTAGATATTACACCCCTTCTGGCCGTTGTATTCAGAAACCTTATTCTAATGGAGCAGAAGACTATAATGAGGACTATTACCACCGATATGAATCAGGTGAGTTATTGTCAAAAGATAGTATTGAAATTGTAGACTCATCCACCTTTAAAACAGATGCGGGAAGATTGGTTTACGGCAGTGGAGGAATAATTCCAGATGTATTTGTACCCATTGATACCACTCAAGGTTCGGCATATTTAAATCAACTTCTATATAGCGGGGTGGTTTATGATTTTGCCTTTAATTATACAGATAGTCATCGTTCTGAGTTGTTAAACCTCAGTAATCCTGAAGATTTTATTTTCACCGATAAGTTAATGAAAGATTTTATTGCTTTTGGAGAATCAAAAAATATTGAGTTTGATGAAATTGGGTATAATCGATCTAAGAATATAATTGAGAAACGTGTTAAAGCGTACATTGTTAGAAATATATGGGGTGATGATGGCTTTTATCCAGTATGGAACATGGGTGATAAAACCATTGAAACTTGTTTAGGTCTTGATTTGAACGAAATCTTGTCACGAAATGAGTAAAACTATTGCTCTGTTTTTTCTATGTTTAGGGTGTATTATGGCTTCTTTTACGGTTGCTGGTAATGGCATTAGGTTGGAGCCTAATATTGTAAAAGTAGAATTGCCAGTTCAAAATAATTATTCGAATGGGACTGGAGAGGTTAATTCTAGGCCAAAAAGTAAAACAGTAGCCGTAACTCTTGCCGTAACTCTTGGCGTTTTTGGCGTTCATAGGCTTTACCTGGGCACTTCAAACAAAGTCCCCATCATTTATACCTTGACTCTAGGAGGTGGTTTTGGAGCCTTAGTAGTAAGTGATATAGTGGCAATTTTAGCTAACAAGGATCCTAATGCATTTTCTCCAAGTGAAAATGTGTTTATGTGGGCCAAATAAAAAATGGAGGAACTAAAACTAGAACCTCCATTAAAAATTTGATAAAAAAATTAGGTTACTCTACCGTAACCGATTTTGCTAAATTCCTAGGCTGATCTACATTACAACCTCGCATTACAGCAATGTGATAAGAAAGCAATTGCAATGGAATTGTAGTAATTAACGGGGTGAATACTTCATCCGTTTCAGGAATTTCAATATGATAATTTGCCATTTCGGCCAATGTGGTATCACCTTCGTTTACAATAGCGATTATTTGCCCATCACGAGCTTTAATTTCTTGAACGTTACTTACAATTTTCTCATATTGGGAGCCCTTATTTGCAATTACTACCACGGGCATGCTTTCATCAATTAAAGCAATTGGTCCGTGCTTCATTTCTGCAGCAGGATAGCCTTCCGCATGTATGTATGATATTTCTTTTAATTTCAATGCTCCTTCTAAGGCCACAGGAAAATTAACTCCTCTACCTAAATAAAGAAAATTGGCCATGTCACCATATTTTTCGGTAATCTCCAATATGTGATCATCCGTTTTAAGCATTTCCTCAATTTTATTTGGAATCGAATCTAACTCTGTTAATAGGGAGTGAAATTGAGAATTTGATAATGTACCCTTTTTATGCCCTAGGTGAAGAGCCATTAAGGTAAGAACAGCAACTTGAGAGGAAAATGCTTTAGTAGATGCAACACCAATTTCTGGGCCTGCATGAGTGTATGCTCCTGCATGTGCCGTCCTAGCAATGGTAGAGCCAACTACATTACAAATTCCAAAAATAGTAGCTCCTCTATCTTTAGCTAGTTCTATTGCGGCCAAAGTATCAGCGGTTTCACCCGATTGAGAAATAGCAATGACTACATCCTCTTCTGTTATAATAGGGTCTCGATATCTAAATTCAGATGCATATTCCACTTCTACTGGGATACGCGCGTATTGTTCGATTAGGTACTCTGCTACTAATCCTGCATGCCAAGATGTTCCACACCCAATAATTAGGATGCGTCTTGCATTCATGAATTTCGCTTCGTATTCTTGAAAACCAGCCATCGAAATTATTCCCTCATCAACAAGCATTCTTCCACGAAGAGTATCTCTAATTGACTTTGGTTGCTCAAAAATTTCCTTCAACATAAAGTGATCAAATCCACCCTTTTCAATCGCTTCTAGATTTAATTGTAATTCTTGAATATGAGGATCTACTTCTTGACTGCCGTGAATGGTTTTAATGTTTATGCCACTACCTAGTTTAATAATAGCCATTTCCTCGTCTTCAAGATAAACTGCGTTTTTTGTATATTCCAAAAATGGAGAGGCGTCAGATGCAACGAAAAATTCATTCTCGCCAATTCCCACTACCATAGGACTCCCTTTCTTTGCTAAAACCATTTCATCAAGAACGCCTTTTTCCATTACGGCAATGGCGTAAGCTCCAATTACCTGTGTAAGAGCAATTTGAACTGCATTTTCTAAATTGGTATTTTCAACTTTTTTAATTTCTTCAATGAAGTTGATTAAAACCTCTGTATCTGTATCACTTTTAAAGGAATAGCCTCTATTTATTAGCTCTTTTTTAAGAGAGTCGTAATTTTCAATAATTCCATTATGAATAATCACTAAATTTTCAGATTCGGAAAAGTGTGGATGCGAATTCACATCATTTGGAACTCCATGAGTTGCCCATCTTGTATGTCCAATTCCAATGGATCCGCTTTTGTTTTTTCCTTCCGCTTCTTTTTCAAGATCCGCTACCTTTCCCTTCTTTTTTATTACTTCAATGTGGTTGTTAGTGCCTAGTGCAATTCCTGCGCTATCATAACCTCGGTATTCTAAACGTTTTAATCCTTTTACTAAAATCGGGTAGGCTTCTCTCGAGCCTAAATATCCAACAATTCCACACATAATAATTAATTTAGGGGGGTGAATGTTATTTTTACTTTCATTGGCTTTGCATCAGGACTGTTAGGTCTGGGTCCTGATACAACCGAACGATTTACTAATGTATTGTTTCCGAATGGACTTATCAATAATTTTTCAGATTTATTACTTCCTGGCACGTAATTATGAATAATTTCTTGAACATACTGGGTAATTAAAAATCTATAGTATAAACTGTCCGTGTCCAAGTATCCATCAATAACTCTATCTCCTGTTTGAACTTGGTCTGGAAGAAATTCTGCGGTGCCATCTTCTAGTTTTCTGCTAACTGATAATTTTTGTAAGGGATAATAAGGTTGGTTAGTATCTACTGGTATGAACAATTCAGCAATGTTTATGATTTTTGGATCCTCAGCAAAAGCAGATGCAATTTCTTTTAGTTCCAGCTCAATATCAGTTCCAATAGAAGATTGTAAATATAGTTCGTTGCTGCCTGCGGCAGTATCATTTAAAACATTGCCCACGGGCGTATTGGTATAATCATGCTCAAAGGACATGAAGTTTGCGGTGCTGGAGTTTGTGATGAAAGAAAATTTCGTGGTATCATCATTTGTATGATAGTGTATGGTGATATTTGAAAAGCTACTTAAAGGATTGAAGTAAAATATTGCACCGTTACTGCTTAAATCGTTTGTTTGAATGGGTAATACAGATAAACCTTTCATAAACGAAACAAAAGCTTCGTTATCCACAAAGTTGGAAGGATCTGCGGCCATGATTTTTTCGCCCCAACTTGTGGAGAGCGGTATTCTAATTTGTGCGGGTTGCGAAATGTCACCAACATAAATACTATCGTATAAGCTAACAGGACCATTGTACTCTCCAATTAAGTTGGGTTGGGTTTTTACATTTTCATTTGAATAATAGATGTTGGAGGTGTTTAAATCTTCGGCTAATTCATACACCTGAAAATGCATGATAGATGGCTGTGTAGATTCAATGTTCTTTTCACGATATCCACCAGTTAATCGATAAGAAATAAATGCGGAATCAAATATTGCATCACTTGGAAACTCAAAACCTTCCTCATCTAAGTTATACTGAGAATGGTAAGAAATTACACTTGCCCCAAAGATTGGATCTACGTAAGCTCCAATGATTCCCTCAAATCTTTCATCAGTTCTTTCAGGGCTAGCCTCTTTAGTTACCGCTGAAATATGAAGGGTGTCAATGGTTTTTAATAAAATATCATTATCACCAACTTGTACTTCCCTACCAATTTCCTCAGATTTTCGACAAGAAATCCCGGAAATGGAAATGAAAATTATTGTTGCAGCAATTATTAACCTCATAAATTGGTGGAATACGTTGTATTTACGTGGATGTTATTCTGCTGGTACAGTGTCCAAAATTTCATTGTAAAGAGCCTCAAATGGATCGCCATATTCATCTGGATCATTTTCATGAATAAGGACAGGACAATCTTTTGAATCAATGTGATTTTTAACATCATCACTTAAATTTTCATCTCCAACAACAATTGCATCCGATAATTCAATAGCAGTCTTGTGAAGGCCGTCATAAGAGATAGAGTCTAAATGTTTAAGAATATCTTCTCCTACACCATCAAACTGCAACTTTGATTTAAGTTGATGGTCTAAATCGCCATTTGGAATATCGCTAAAAGCGGAATAAACAATTTTACTTTCGTTAAAAAGAGGATCGTCTTTATACATAGTTTTTAAGAAAACAGGCAATAATGACGCCATCCAACCATGACAATGAATAATGTCTGGTGACCAACCTAATTTTTTAACCGTTTCCAAAACTCCCTTAACAAAGAAAATAGAACGTTCATCATTATCTGGAAAAGCTTCGCCAATTTCATCAATCAAGAACGCTTTACGCTGAAAATATTCTTCATTATCAATAAAGTAAACCTGCATTCTTGCAGGTTGAATTGAAGCAACTTTAATGATTAATGGGTGATCAACATCGTTAACAACTAAATTGATACCCGAAAGTCTAATTACCTCGTGTAACTGATGTCTACGCGTGTTTATCTTCCCAAAGCGAGGCATGAAAGTTCTAATTTCCATTCCCTTTTCCATCATTCTTTGAGGTAAGAACCTCCCTAATGTGGACATTTCACTTTCTGGTACGTAAGGTGTGATTTCTTGCGAAACGTATAAGACTTTTACTTTGCTCATAAAATTGCTTTTAATTTCTACTTTTGGTAAAAATTCCCACAAAAGTACTACTTTTTATAGTGCTAATCAAGTTTTCAAATAGCTTTGCCCTTCAATCAATGCATGATTTAAAGTAGTTTAACAATGCTAGTTTACAGAACTTTTGGAGAGTTAAAAACATTCTTGTCCAAGCAAGTTGAAGAAGGAAGATCAATTGGATTCGTTCCTACCATGGGAGCGTTGCACTCAGGGCATATTTCTTTGGTTAAAAAATCAATAGATTATTCGGACATAACTGTGTGTTCAATATTTGTGAATCCAACTCAGTTTAACGTTTCATCAGATCTGGAAAAATACCCAAGAACCGAAAAATCCGATTTGAAGCTACTTAAAGAAAATAATTGTGATGTTGTCTTTGTTCCAGCCGTAGAAGAGGTATATCCAAAAAAATATGTTTATCAACACGTTGATTTAGAAGGGATAGATTTAGTGATGGAAGGTAAGCACAGGCCTGGGCATTTTAACGGAGTGGTTCAAGTGGTAGGAAGGTTTTTTGAAGAAATTAATCCTACCTACGCGTTTTTTGGAGAGAAGGACTTTCAACAATTAGCGGTAATTTCTAAAATGGTTCAAAATCGAAAGTTGAATGTGAAAATTGTTTCTTGTGAAATTATTCGAGAAGATGGTGGTTTAGCAATGAGTTCAAGGAATATTAGACTATCTCCTGAAGGTAGGAAGAAGGCTTCATTTATTTCGCGACAACTTTCTTGGGCTAATCATCACTTTGGCAAAATGAATGCAGAAGAGGTTGTTCATAGCATTAAAAATGAGTTTAGTAAAATTCCTGAATTTGAATTGGAGTATGTTGAAATAGCCAATAGCGTCACCCTTCAACCAATACAAACCATGCTAGAACCAGCACGTATTTTTTTAGCAGTAGAGTTGGAGGGTGTTAGATTGATTGATAATTGCGCCATTAACTAGTTTTATTGCTAAAAATTATTGGTTTCCATTACTAACAGATTAATAGTAATTTTGCCGAAATTTTTTGAAGCAAATGCAAATCGAAGTTTTCAAATCAAAAATCCATCGTGTTAAAGTTACCGAGGCGGATTTAAACTATATTGGTAGTATTACAATAGATGAGGATTTATTGGATGCAGCTAACATGATTGAGGGTGAAAAAGTACAAATCGTTAACATCAATAACGGTGAAAGGCTAGAGACGTACACTATAAAGGGGAAACGTGGTAGTGGAGAAATTTGCTTAAACGGACCTGCGGCTAGAAGAGTTGCCGTAGGAGATATTGTAATAATTATTTCATACGGTATTATGGAATTTGAAGAGGCAAAAGCCTTTAAGCCTTCCATTGTTTTTCCAAATGAACAAACCAACTTAATTAATTAACCTATTTTGATTAAAAAATTAGCCGTTTCTACATTGAAAATTGGGTTACCTTTAGCATTAGGGGTTTACCTAGTTTGGTATTTTTTTGATACGCTTACCCCAGAGCAAAAAAATCAAATTGCAGAAGCAGTAAAACAAGCTAATTATTGGTGGGTTTTGTTATCTGCCGTTCCAGCAATTTTAAGCCATGTTAGTCGAGCTTACCGTTGGAAGTACACTCTTGAACCGCTTGGATATAAACCAGATTTTTTCAACAGTTTCTTTTCTGTAATGATTGGTTATTCAGTAAACTTAGCTATTCCGAGATTAGGGGAGATTTCCCGTTGTGGATTTATGAATAGGTATGATAAAATGCCATTTGATAAACTAATTGGAACTGTTATTGCTGAACGTTTGGCGGATGCCATAATTCTATTAGCAACCATTACTGCTACCGTATTAATTCAATATGATCTTATTAGCGATTTTGTAAATGGCTTGCTATCCGATAAATTTGGGAATATTTCAGGAACCTCCGTATTAATTGCCATGGGCGGGCTATTGGTTGGTGGATTGTTGGGGCTATACCTTGTTTACAAAATTGATTGGAAAATTAAATTGTTTATTACCATCCAGAACGTCATTAAAGGAGTAATATCTGGGGTTGCTTCCATACTTACCATGAAAAATAAGGGTTGGTTTTTGGCTCATACCGCATTTATATGGTTAATGTATTTCTACATGTTGTACTTTAACTTTTTTGCTTTGGAAGAAACTTCCTCCATATCGTTTAGTGCAGCTTTAACTGCTTTCACTCTTGGAGGTTTGGCAATGGCTTTAACCAACGGTGGGATTGGAGCTTACCCTCTGGCTATTCAAGCGGCCTTATCTCTTTATGGCTTTAGTGAAGCTGCTGGAGGGGCTTTGGGTTGGATAATGTGGATAGCGCAAACATTATTAATTATAGTTTTAGGGGCTGGTTCAATGCTACTAATGCCAATTTATAACAAACGAAAGAACGCAAATAGTGAAGCCGATCCAGTCTAAAATTTACCATTTAAGTGAATTAATCTCAAAAGTTGATTCATGGAAGAGACAAGGAGAGAAGATTGTTTTTACCAATGGCGTTTTTGATTTATTGCATCAGGGGCATATTGCTTATTTGGAAGAATCAGCATCTTTGGGTTCAAAGTTGGTAATTGCTGTTAATGCTGATCAAAGCGTAAAAACTTTAGAAAAAGGACCTGCTAGACCGATAAAGGATGAAAAAAGTAGAGCAATTATTTTAGCCGCTATGGGGTTTGTAGATGCCATTGTTGTTTTTGCGGATTCTACCCCCAGAGAACTAATAGAGTCAATAATTCCCAATGTTTTAGTTAAGGGAGGTGATTATGATCCTAATGAAACTGATGCGTCCAGTAACAAGTACATTGTGGGTAGAGAAGTAACGCTTTCCAATGGTGGTGAAGTAAAAGTTATTCCTTTTTTAGAAGGTTTTTCTACAACCGCTTTAGAAAAGAAAATTATTGAGTTAAATATTTAACCCAATATTGTAAATATTTTTTACAATTCTAAACTCTTTAGAATCTTTGCTATTCTTTGTTTAAGATTCTGAGGTTATTTTTGAAAAATAAATCAACCTCATGGCCAAAATTAAAAAAGCTTTTATTTGTCAAACTTGTGGAACTAATTCACCTCAATGGGTAGGAAAATGTAACTCCTGTGGCGAATGGAATACTTATGTAGAAGAGGTCATTTCATCTTCAGATAAGAAAAGTTTTGCCGAGAAGCTATCGGATAAAAAAACATCTAAGCCCATCTCTATTCAAAATGTAAAGTTTGAAGATTTGCCTAGAATTGAATTGGTAGATAAGGAATTGAATAGAGTTCTAGGAGGAGGTGTTGTTCGAGGTTCGGTTACTTTAATTGGAGGAGAACCAGGAATTGGCAAGTCAACCTTAATGCTTCAATTGGCATTGTCTGTATCTATGAAAGTTCTATATGTAAGTGGAGAGGAAAGTGCTTCACAAATAAAAATGAGAGCAGATAGGACAGGAATTCAAAATGAAAATTGCTTTGTGGTAAATGATAATTCATTAGATATATTATTTAATCATTTCAGAGATTTAGAACCCGAAATTGTAGTGATTGACTCTATCCAAACTCTTAATTCCCCATTAATTGAAGCTTCTTCAGGAAGTGTTAGTCAAATTAGAGAATGTACTAGCCAGTTAATAAAGTATGCAAAAGAGTCTGGGGTTCCAGTATTTATTATTGGACATATTACTAAGGATGGAAATATTGCTGGCCCGAAAGTTTTAGAACATATGGTGGACACAGTACTGCAATTTGAAGGAGATAGAAATCATCTTTTCCGCTTAGTTCGTTCCATAAAAAATCGCTTTGGCTCTACCAATGAATTAGGTATTTACGAAATGCAAGGCACCGGATTACGTCAAGTTTCAAACCCATCTGAAATTCTTATTTCAACCCATGATCAGCATCTAAGCGGTATCGCCATTGGAGCAATTACGGAGGGCCTTAGACCTATGCTTATTGAGGCTCAGGCTTTAGTAAGTACTGCTGTTTATGGCACCCCTCAGCGTTCTGCTACTGGATATGATTTAAGAAGGATGAATATGCTTTTGGCTGTTTTAGAAAAAAGATGTGGATTCCGTTTAGGTACCCAAGATGTATTTTTAAATATGGCAGGGGGCATAAAGGTAGATGACCCTTCTATAGATTTAGCGGTGGTATGCTCCATACTTTCTTCAAGTGAAAATTTATCTATTTCTGGAAAAATATGTTTTGCAGGCGAGGTTGGGTTATCAGGTGAAATTAGACCAGTATCTAGGATTGAGCAAAGAATTCAAGAAGCAGAAAAATTAGGTTTTGAAAGAATATTTGTTTCAACTTTTAATAAGCTGCCAGAAATGAAAGGAATCAAAATAGATATCAAACTGGTAAAAAAAGTGGATGACGTTTTCCAAGATTTATTTGGTTAACATCATCCTGTTTGAATTAAAGCTTCGCAAGAGGGTGTGTTAGTCTTTCAGCAGTCATCAATTCTAATTTAACCGAACCTACAATAACTTTTGCTTCTATTAATACTGGAATTTTGTTTTTATCGTCAGAGATATAAACCAATAAATCTTCTTCATCACTAAAAACACGCCCTTCAATTACCACGGGTTGAAACTTAAAACATCTATACCTTCCAGATTTAATATCAATGGTTTCTTTACCGATGTATCTAATTCTTACCGGCTCAATTTTATCATCTACAAAAGCGTTAAAGGTTAAAACGTCTCCAATTTTGTAATGGTCAATATCTATGCTTCTAGCATAGTAATAAGAACTAATAATATCTTGGATTCCTTTTGGTACTTGAACAGTATCATTCTTATGTGTAGATACTTGATTGTTTTCATGGTCAAAATTGTATTCTTGATCAAATACAAAACCACCTTCGTCTACATGTCTTACAAAACGGTATGGTTGTAATGTTTCGGTATTCATGTACGTTACATAAGAATCACGTACTTTAAAGAAAAAGTCAAAAGTACCGGTGCTAAATCCTTTTCCATCTACTTTAGTACATTTTTTCCCATTTATATTATGATATCCTTCGGTCACTTCTATGGTGGCTCTACCAGCATGTATAATTCCGTAATGGGCTAAATACTCTAACTTTTCTCCTTTTGAAAAAACGGTATAATCCACAATTTTCAGATCGGTGTGTTCATTTCCAATTGGGCCAGGAGAAAAGGCCAGTTCCATAAAACTGGCAAGCAAAATAATGATGACTGCCTGTAATTTCATAAAGAATAATTTTTAAGATTAATACTATTGTATTACGTATGCTTAATTCAAATGTTGTGCCGAAAAATCTAAAAGTAATTGAATGAGAGTGAAGGTATTAATTCTTATGCGGTTTAGCAAGTATGATTTAACCCAGCCAACCATCTCGGTCTAACGCCCTATATTGAATGGCTTCGGCCACATGTTGTGCCGATATTTTTTCCTCGGCATCTAAGTCTGCAATAGTGCGTGCCACTTTCAAAATGCGATTATACGACCTAGCAGAAAAACCAAGCCTTTCAACCGCGTTTTTTAATAGTTGTTCTCCTAAATCATCAACTAAGCACCACTTTTTCATTTGTTTAGGTTCAAGTTGGGCATTGCAAAAAATTCCTTCCTGTTCTAAATATCTGTTATTTTGAATTTCACGAGCCTTAATAACTCGTTCGCGAATGGCTTGACTTCCTTCTCCTTCTTCTCGGTTTTGCAAATCTTCAAAAGGAACGCTACTAACCTCTAAATGTAAGTCAATTCTATCCATTAACGGACCTGAAATTTTGTTGAGGTACCTTCTTACTGATTGTTCGCTGTCTGCAGAGTTAGAGGCATCGTAAAAATCGCCACTAGGAGATGGGTTCATTGAGGCTACCAACATAAATGATGCAGGAAAATCAACCGTTATCATAGCTCTTGAAATGGTAACATATCGATCTTCTAAAGGTTGACGCATAACTTCTAAAGCTGTGCGTTTAAATTCTGGTAATTCATCCAAGAAAAGAATGCCGTTGTGCGCCAAAGAAATCTCTCCTGGTTTAGGGTTGGATCCACCTCCTACAAGGGCAACATCACTTACGGTATGATGAGGATGCCTAAAGGGTCTTTGAGTAATTAACGAAGTTTTTTTACCTAATAAACCCGAAACCGAATGAATTTTTGTAGTTTCTAAAGCTTCATTTAATGTAAGTGGCGGAAGTATGGTTGGGATTCTTTTAGCTAACATTGTTTTACCCACCCCTGGTGGACCAATCATGATTACATTATGCCCTCCAGCGGCAGCAATTTCTAGCCCCCTTTTTACGGATTCCTGCCCCTTAACATCTGCAAAATCTACATTAAAAAGCTTGTTATCTTGGTTGAAGGATTCTAATAGATCAACTTTTTCGGGTTTCAGTGCTTTTTTATTAGAAAGAAAATCAATTGCTTCAGAAATGTTTTGTATTCCGTAAACATGTAATCCATCAACAACGGCAGCTTCCTGCGCATTTTGATGTGGTAAAATAAAACCCTCAAAACCTTCTTTTTTAGCCTGAACAGCAATAGGTAGTGCTCCTCGAATTGGCCGTAGCTCCCCATCCAGTGATAATTCTCCCATAATCACATATTTTCCAATTTCAGGAGATTCTATTTGTTCGGTGGCAGCCAAAATACCCATGGCTAGCGTGAGGTCGTAGGCGCTACCTTCTTTACGAAGGTTTGCGGGAGCCATATTTATTGTAATTCCTTTTACTGGAATTTTATATCCGTTATTTTTTAATGCAGCATCTATTCTTTGTTGACTTTCCTTAACAGCGCTATCTGGTAACCCTACTAAAAAAAAGTTTACTCCCGCCCCAATATTTACTTCTACGGTAATGGTTTGGGCATCTATACCATAAACGGCCGAGCCAAAAGTTTTTACGAGCATATTCTCAGGTTTTGATTGCTTAAAAGTAGCGTATTAAATTGATTATTAAGTTTACTGGGTGAAAATTAGGGGCTTTAGTGTAGGTTTTGCCATAATAAATTTTAGAAGTTTACTTTTGAAAAAAAGATAATTTGATAGTTTGAAAAATTTCTTATTTATTATTTCCTTAGTAATATCCACTTCTTCTTTGGCTACTATTTATGAAACCATTGATGTTAATGGGGTAATAAACTGGTCTACAGATGGAGGAATTACTGATTGTGGTTGTGATCCTGGAAATTCATCAAAACATGACTCCATTTATGTATTACACCCCTACACTTTTTCAGTAGGTTTTTTTGGTAGTGATGGTGCCATTGAGGCTCCTATGGTTGTATCTGTGTCAGTAGTCCAAGTCGTTTTTTAAGATAGAATTGAGATTAGAAAAATTCCTAATAAAGTTATTGAACCGGATGAAAGAGGCAATAAAATAATTCAAAAAATTACTATTTCTGATTGATAAAAATTCTAATATCGTTGTTTTAACAGGTGCAGGAATAAGCGCAGAAAGTGGATTGAAAACTTTCCGAGACTCTGATGGTTTATGGAATAATCATAGCATCTATGAGGTGGCGACACCTGAAGCATGGAAAGCAAATCCAACGTTGGTTTTAGATTTTTATAATCATAGAAGGAAGGAGTTGGAATCAGTTTTACCCAATGATGCCCACCTGGCCCTAGCAGAGTTTGAAAAGTTTTATGAGGTTACAATTATTACTCAAAATGTAGATGACCTTCATGAAAGGGCGGGGTCGTCCAATGTACTACATTTACATGGTCAGTTAACCCAGGCTAGAGGTACAGATTCATTAGACTCGATTATTAATATTGGATACAAGGACATATTTATAGAAGACTATCACCCAAACGGAGAGCAACTAAGACCACATATCGTGTGGTTTGGAGAAGACGTTCCAAAAATTGAAGACGCTGCAGAAATCTGTTCTCAAGCAGACATATTTATTATTATTGGAACTAGCCTTAATGTTTATCCTACGGCAGGACTAGTGGATATAGTGCCTTTAGGATGCAAGATTTATTTAATAGACCCAAAGGCAGATGAGGTTGCTTCTAATCGAAACCTAACAGTAATAAAAGAAAAAGCCGGAACTGCTGTTCCGGCTCTTCTAAAAAATATTATGTAAACAATATTTTAATGTACAATGTTGAATTTTTGTGTAAAAACTCGAGTGTTATTTTCTTTAATGGAATAAAAATACATTCCATTTTTTAACTCTTGAGTGTTTAACCTTAATACGCCACCAATATTGTTTAATTGGTATGTAGCTATTTCTTCCCCAACAATACTATAAATCGTTAATTGAGGTTTAGAAACATTGGTAAGCTCATAATTAATCACAAGTTCATCATTGGCTGGGTTCGGAAAACTAGTAACATTTGCATTTGCAGATATGTTATTAACCGATAATGGGTTTTTCGCATAGTAGTATAAAGTGTCTGAAATGTTATCGGTAACATTGGTTACTTTTATTATCCATTCCCCTTTTTCCATTGGCTCGTTGTACGGGTTCACCGTTAAATACCATTTTAAAGACTCGCCAATGTCCATAGAATCAGCACAAGCTCCAGAAGTAGGTAATGGACCAAAATCATTGGTGTAGCAGTTATTACACTCGCAAAATTGCAATCCCCAGTCATCGTTTAAAGTGGATGAAATTAACGACCATCGAATCTTTACCTTGTGGTTTCCAGTATTCGATACTAAAATTTCTGCTTTATGCGAAACATTGGCTTCCATAGTAAGACTAGCTGTGTCTTGGTCAAAACTAAGTTGAGCAGTTGCTCCCAAACTCATAATAAATACAGCACTTAATAGTAATAGTTTTTTCATGTTAAAAATTTTCACGAAAGTATGGATTATTAACCTTGGAATCAATTTTTTTTTTTGTAACGAAAATTTATTTTGTTGAAACGAATATTAAATCTAAATTGCGCCTGATTTATTCATCAAATAATAAAAAACAAACAAAATGAAAAAACTTTTACTTTTATTAAGTATTGTAGGTATTAGTGCATCAGTTAATGCACAAGAGCCTGATTTTAACGTTGCTCCAAATTTTACGGTAACGGATCTTAATGGTACGCAACACGATTTATATACCTACCTTGACGCTGGTAAAACAGTAGTTATTGATATGTTTGCTACATGGTGTGGACCATGTTGGAATTATGCTGGTCACCCTGCAAGTTCAACACATCCTAACTTTGGTGCGTTAGAAGACTTTTACACTCAGTATGGCCCTAATGGTACAGATGAAGTTGTGGTTATCGCAATTGAATCAGATGGAAGTACTGGAATGGCTGATTTACAAGGTACAACTAGTGGTACTGCAGGAGATTGGATTACAGGTACTTTATACCCAATTGTGGATGATGCAAGCGTAGCTCCATTATTCAACTTGGCATATTACCCAACCGTGGTAATGATTTGTCCGGATAGATATGCTTATGAGATTGGACAATCTTCTGTAGCTGATTTTTACGCTGGTGTTGGTAACTGTCCTTCAGTTCCTACTAATGCAAATGACCCAAGAATGTTAGGCGAAAATTCTGATGAAATCTTTTGTGCTGGTGGTGAAGCTACTATGAAAGCAGTTGTTCAAAATTACGGAACTGCAAATGCTACAGCTATGACTATTGAAGTTATGGATGGATCAACTACGGTACTTACAAAAAACTGGACCGGAAATTTAGCAATGTATGAAGCGGAAGAAGTTAATTTAGGTGTGGTTTCTCCAACAAACGCAACTACCTATACTATCGCAATTACATCTGCAAATGACGATACATCTAACGATGGAGTTGATGCTGACGTTGCTCCTGCTCCAAGTTTAAAAGTTGATCCTACCAATAAAGTGGTAATTGCTGATGTAACTTTTGATGGTTATGCTAGTGAGTTTGGGGTTGTTTTTGATTCAGGTTTACCAACTCAAGAGGCAGTTCCAACATTTTTGGATGCTAGAAATGGTGTGACAAACCCATTAGGTTTTGTTGAAATAGGTACCTATGCTGACGGTGATGCAACTGCAAGCCTTGAAATGACTACTACTGTTGACGGATGTCATTATTATTTATTTGTTGATGCCTACGGAGATGGGTTAACAGTACCAACTGCTGGTTCAATCAGTATATCAGGTAATGCAAGTGGAAGTAGCTCAATTTCCGTTGCTGGTGACTATGATGATGATATCTTTGTAATTTTTGATGTAGCATCTGCATTAAGCGTTAAAGAATTAAATAACATTTCTTCTAAATTATATCCAAACCCAGTTTCTAACCAAGATGCAGTTCTTGAATTAAGTGACGTTACTGGAAAAGTGGTAGTTAATATTAATGATATTGCGGGTAAATTAGTAAGTACTCAAACCGTTTATACTAACGGAAGAGTTATCTTACCTACTCAAAATTTAGAAGCTGGTGTTTATATCATCAACATATCTAATGAAGAAGGTACTGCAACTCAAAAAATAATTGTAGAGTAAGGAATACCTTTTCTGTAATAAATTTAAAAGCCACTAAGATTTAGTTCTTAGTGGCTTTTTTATTGAATGTGAACAGATTAGAGTTTGAAAGGATTGAATTATTGTGTAGATTTACGTTTCAAACATTTTATTCATCTTTAAAACAATTGGTTTTATGAGAAAACTCATTACTTTATTTACTGCTTAATTGTTAGCCGGAGCCATTTCAGCTCAATATTACAGACTAGACTTCGTTGGAGCTGGTCAAAATCCTGGAGGTATAAACACTGACGAGGACCAAACCGCAGCAGCAATGCTTGCTAATTCCACAGGCTATACCCAAATATTAAATGCGGGCGATACGGATTGGTCTGGAGCGGAAACAATTCCATTCTCTTTTGAGTTTAATGGAAATTCATACGCTACAATTTATGTGGCTCCTAAAGGAGTGGTATCATTTACAGCTTCTACTGGACCAGGACCAGGAATAAATGAAGCCTTACCTTCAAGCGCTATTCCTGATAATTCAATTTGTGCGTGGGGATTGAACCTTTCAGGTGGTAATGATGGGGTTATTGTTAAAACTCATGGAACTGCACCAAATAGACAATACTGGATCACCTGGGCTTCGGCTTCCTGGACGCAAGGTGCAGGATGGGCATATTGGTCAATCGTTTTAGAAGAATCATCTAACGCGGTATATATAGTTGATGCACGTAACTATGTTTCTGGAGGTACTGGAGTTGAATTAACTGCAGGTTTACAATTTGATGGTTCAAACGCAATGATGGTTCCAGGTTCTCCTTCATTGGCTGCTACAAATGAAGCTACTGGAGGAACAGATGTTGGCCCGGATGATAATGCGTATTATGCTTTTTATTCAGGTGTTCAGCCTGATTTTGATGCTAGTATGGGTAATATTCAGATCCCATCTTACGTACCGCTTTATATTGGAACAGAAATTAAAGGAACCTTAACTAATTTAGGTACTCAAACTATTACTGAAGCAGAATTAACTTATACTATTGATGGTGGAGCTATGGTTAGTGAAACCGTTACTGGATTAAATATAGCACCCGGTGGTAGTGCAGTTGTAACTCACCCAACTATCTGGGGCCCCTCTTTTGAAGGAAATTCTACAATTGAGTTTTGGGCTTCAATGGTAAATGGAAATGCAGATGCAAACCCAGCGAATGACAAGGCGTCTACTTCGGTAATAGTTTATCCGTTGGGGTATGAAAGAACTGTTTTATATGAAACATTTACGTCATCTACTTGCGGGCCTTGTGTGGCTGGAAATGCTAATTTTGAAGGTATTGCAGCAGACATTCCTGCAAATGAAAAGGCTTCTATAAAGTATCAAATGAGTTGGCCAGGTGACGGTGATCCTTATAATACAGATGATGGTAATGCAAGAAGAAATGTTTACCAGGTTAGTTCGGTGCCAAACATGCAAATTGATGGTGGCTGGGATGGAAATTCTGGATCGTTTACTAGAGCCTTACACGATGAAGCGGTTGCCATTCCTTCAAATGTTGGAGTATGGGCCGAGTTTAATGTTGATGTAGCTAGTCAAACTGTTCAAACATGTGCTATCATTGAAGCAAACAAAGATTTAGGTGCTGCTACCGTACATATGGCAATTAAGGAGCATTTGACTGAAAATAATGTAGGTACCAATGGGGAAACAGAATTTCATGATGTACTAAAAAAATTAGCTGCTGGCCCAAATGGTACACCTGTTACAATCACGGCTGGGATGTATGAAAAGGTATGCGTGTCCTACACTTTTAAGGGGAATTATAGATTGCCAAATAATTCAGGAGATATTATTAATGATGCTACGGAACATTCAGTAGAAGATTTTAATGATTTAGGCGTTGTAGTTTG
>JBMYWA010000009.1:0-47165 GCA_049606935.1 Salibacteraceae bacterium | reverse complement strand
GTCCGAAAAGACAAATCCAGAAAAATGGTCAAAAAAAGAAATTCTTGGTCATTTGGTAGATTCAGGAATCAATAATCTTCAAAGATTTACAGAAATTCAATTCAATAAGAAACCCTATAAATTAATCGGTTACAATCAAAATGAATTGGTAAAGGCAAATCGTTACCAAGAAGCTGAGCCCGCTGAAATTTTAAACTTATTACAAGCCATTAACGCAAGAATAATTTATATAATTAATACTCAAACTACAGAGTCTCTTGATTATAAAATTCTAACAAACAACGGAACTATTTTCAACTTAAAGTTTTTGATTGAAGACTATGTAAATCACTTTAAGCACCATACAAAACAACTAATTGAATATGATTAATGGCAACAATAAAAAATTAATTTGGCTATGTGCAAATTTGAAAACTATACTTTTCAAACCCTTTACTCAAACATACAACTTTCGTTTCTAGACATAAAGTCAATCAATATTCATTAAAAAATGAAATATTCATATCTAATTTTCATCTCATTTATTATTGCATTGTACTCATGCAATAATCAAGCTTTAAATGGCTTTAATTGAAAAGTTGAATTTGGAAGTGAACACAACTTTGAAGATCTGGGAGTCTATCATACAATCTCAAATAATCGAAAACTATGACTCTTTTTAATCCTATTTTTTATCCGCTGATATTGATAAAAAACAAATGGATTCAATAAGAAAAATTCTATTACAAAAAATTCAATGATTCTAATAATTTGGATGATTTAAAGAGAATTTTAAAAGAACGGGGTTTAAAATGAGTACAATCTACAGAACTATTCTTAATGCTTTACAAAGTGTTTGAAGTTAACGCCTTCATCATCCTTCACAATCATCAAATAAAGCCCTGACGACAATTCAGAAATAGAAAGTATTGTACTCAACTTTGTCAGCTTTAATTTTTTCATTTTGTTTCCTCTGATATCATAAACTTCCACAACCGTACTTTTATTTCTTGAACCTAATTCAATGGTCAAGTAATCAATTGCAGGATTAGGGTATAACTCAAAGTTTGCAATTCCCATCTCCTTTACAGACACTGAACTGCCCGGCTTTCTAATTACTGTTCCTCCATCCGGTCCTGAACCGCACACTATTTCTGTACCGTTTGGAGTTCTTTCAATCTTATTATAGGATCTATTTAAGTTGTATGAGGTTGTATCGTCACTCCACGACAACCCGCCATCATATGTGGTAAAAACAACTCCAGGAGAGCAGGCTACAGAAATTTGGGTTGTTGATTTCATCAAAGGATCCTTTAATAAATCGGCCTGGCCTATTTGAGTAACGTTCCAATTTGAACCTCCATCGGTAGTAATAAATGCCTCTCCGTACTCACTTGTTACTATTCCATTCATTGCATCTAAAAAGTCTACCCCCATATTGTAATTATCCAATTTATTGGTAGAATATATTTTAGTCCAGTTTTTTCCTCCATTAACAGACCTGTAAATTTCTTGTCGCTTACCCACTGCAAACACACTATCAGCGGTTGCAAAAGTTACATCTAAAACATCTGGAATAGGAGTTTGCGTTCTTGTCCAAGAAACTCCTCCATCTATGGTATTATAAATACTTCTAGTGCTTGTATTTAGTATTCCAATTTGCGAATCAAAAAAGTCCAGCGCATCAATTTCCCCTTGATTACTAGCTGGATCAATATCGGTAGAAGTCCAATTTGCACCCCCATCATTGGTTGTAATCAAATCACCATTCATCATACCCGCAAATCCATTAGAAACAGAAGTGAAATGTAACGACATTATTCCAGTTCCACTTACAGTACTAGAATAAACTTCCGTCCAAGTTAGTCCGTTATCTTGGGTTTTTAAAACTTTACCCTTTCCGTTATAGGTGTAATTTGACCCTCCTGTAAAGCCAACATCATTTTGATTTTCAGGAAAGCTCATATCGAATAAAATCAAGTTTCCAGAAACTGGAGATGGAATATTTACCCATTGAGACAAGCCGTTTATGGAGTAAATAAAAAAGCAAAATACGGTGATGATTATAGTGAGTTTTTTCATGAATCAAAATTAGAAAATTTCGCTTCACACCCCCATTAATACAACTAATATAAACTTAATTTATTAGGGTTATAAATTAAATACATTTGAAGTAATCAAATGGCTCCAAGCAATCCTTACATTTATATAATGACTTGCAAGCCGTAGAACCAAATTGACTAGTCATTTCGGTATTAGACGATTTACATTGAGGGCATTTTACAATTGGCCTTTCCCCTAACAGGAAGCTTTTATCAGTGGTAGACCCTTCGGGTGGAGCTATACCAAATTTCCTTAGTTTTTCACGCGCTTCGGTTCCCAACCAATCGGTAGTCCAAGCTGGGGAGTATTGAAAAGAAATCTCCACTTCCTTAAAACCTACTTCGGTCATTTTTGAACGAATATCCTGTTCAAACACATTGGTAGCAGGGCATCCAGTATAGGTAGGAGTAATTTGAATTTGAATAGCATCTCCTATAATTTTTAAGTTACGCACTACCCCTAATTCCACAATACTAATAACGGGTATTTCAGGGTCCGGGATTAAATTTAGCACTTCCCATACCTCATCAACTGTTAAATCTACCATATCAAAAATCTATTTCAAAAAGAAAAACCCGAAGCGAGCCTCAGGTTTTTCTGTATATAAAACTCATTATTACATTACCATTTGGCATCTGGATAAGCCCTAGCTAACGATTGCATTTCAGCCAACATATGACCTAATGCTTCGGTATGTATACCTTCTTTACTTCCACTCAACATATAATTATTCTCTGGTAAAGTACAAGTTGCCTCATTTACTTTTGAAACCACCATAGACATCCATTGATCTTTAAACTTAGCGCAATCCACCACAATTCCGGCATCTGCTAAATTTTGATCTAATTCATCCATTTCAAACATGTTGCCCGTAAAACGCCATACTTCGTTAATGGCATCTTGCATTTTTTCATGACTTTCGGCTGTACCATCGCCTAATCTAACCATCCAATTAGATGAATGCTTTAAATGATACTCGGCTTCTTTAATTACTTTACCGGCAATACCCGCCAAAGTTGAATCTGAGCTGTTAAGCAATTCTTTATAATACAAAACGGCAAAGGCATCAAACATAAAATTACGTGCAATGGTGTCTGCAAAATTTCCATTAGGTAATTCAGCAATTAACATATTAACATAATCTCGTTCGTCTCTATGGTATGCCAAATCATCCTCTGTACGGCCTTTATTTTCAATCTCACCACCATAAATCAACCAAGCTCTAGCCGCTCCAATATGATCTAATGCAATGTTGGTCATGGCAATATCTTCTTCTAAAATATGGCCATTTGTACACCACTCTCCCATTCTATGCGAAAGCACATTATGGGTATCTCCCATACGAAGACAGTATTGAAATAACATTTCTTGAGTAGTCATAACTATATATTTTTAGAACCTTCAGGCATTTCGTAAAAGGTTGGATGGCGGTAAATTTTATCTTCTGAAGGGTCAAAAAACGAAGCGTCTTCCACAGGGTCAGATGCTACAATGTATTGAGAAGGCACTACCCAAATACCTCTGCCCTCACCTCTACGGGTATATAAATCACGCGCATTTTGTAAAGCCATTTCTTTGTCTGTTGCATGAACAGAACCTACATGTTTGTATGGTAAATTATTCTTTGACTGAATAAAAACTTCCCACAATTCACCTTGATTATTATCTACTGACATATCTATTCTATTTATACTAAAACTTCTTTTTGCTTATCTGCGTAGGCTTTGGCGGCCTCACGAACCCAGGCACCCTCATCGTGTGCTTTTTTATGTTGAGAAACTCTTTGACGATTTGCTAATCCGTTTCCGTTAATTACTGAATAAAATTCATCCCAATTAATTTCTCCAGAATCATAACTCTGACGCTCTTCATTCCATTTAAGATCTGGATCAGGAACAGTCAGTCCGATTAACTCCGCTTGTTGAATGGTTTTATCAATAAAACGCTGACGTAAAACATCATTACTTTCTCTTTTAATTTTCCATTTCATAGCGTTACCACTATTTGGAGAATCAGAATCATGCGGACCAAACATCATTAAAGACGGCCACCAAAATCGGTTTAAAGCATCTTGAGCCATTTTCTTTTGTTCAGGAGTACCTTTAGCCATATTGGCAATAATTTCATACCCTTGACGCTGATGAAAACTTTCTTCTTTACAAATCTTAACCATACCCCTAGAATAGGGTCCATAAGATGTTCTTTGAAGTGATACCTGATTCACAATAGCCGCACCATCAACCAACCAACCTACTGCACCCATATCGGCCCAGTTTAGTGTAGGGTAATTAAAAATACTGGCATACTTAGCTTTACCTGTATGTAATTGTTCTACCAATTCATCTCTACTAATACCTAAAGTTTCACAGGCGCTATACAAATAAAGACCGTGGCCGGCTTCATCTTGAACCTTTGCCATCAATACCATTTTTGCACGCAAACTAGGAGCTCTAGTAATCCAGTTCCCTTCAGGTTGCATTCCAATAACTTCACTGTGAGCATGTTGAGAAATTTGACGAATCAAGTGTTTTCGATACCCTTCTGGCATCCACTCTCGTGGCTCAATTTTCATTTCGGCATCAATTCTATCTTGAAAATTCTTTTCTAATTGTTCTTCGGTCATAATTCGCGAATTTTTACAACCACAAGTTTAAAAAATTAATGTCGTTAACTATATGATAAAAACCCATAAATAGTTCAACAAAAAAGCATACGCGAGAAAAATTACAGTTTTATGTTTTTCTAGTATTCATTTCGCTACTTTTCGATAGAAATAAACAAAAAATGCGTTCTAATTCTTTGAGTTTAAAGTATATTTTTGCGAGCAACCAAAGTTTATCTATGCAGTTTAATACTTTAACAGTAAATGACGTTAGAAAAGAAACCAATGATACCGTTTCTGTAGCGTTTTCTATTCCATCAGAAATAAATAAAGACGATTACGCTTTTATTCCAGGGCAATACATCACCTTAAAAACCACTATTGATGGTGAAGATGTGAGAAGGGCATATTCTGTTTGTTCTTCTCCAAGCGAAAACGAATTAAGGGTAGCTATAAAGCAGGTTCCAGGTGGCGTGTTTTCAACCTATGCCAATAACACTTTAAAAATAGGTGACTCGTTGGAGGTAATGACTCCAATGGGGCATTTTTATAGCGAGTTCAAAAGCGCCAATAAAAAACAATATGTAGCTTTTGCTGCCGGTAGTGGAATTACCCCTGTTTTAAGCATAATTAAACACGTACTGGAAACAGAATTAGAAAGCTCTTTCACTTTACTTTATGGGAATAAGGATGTAGATTCAATCATTTTCGGAAAGGAATTAGATCAAATCAAAAATGCTTATCCAGCACGATTCAACATGCAATTAGTATTGAGTCAAGAAAACCGAGGTATTGATGCATTTTACGGAAGGATAGACGCTAAAAAACTACCATTATGGGGCAAAACCTTGTTTAATGTAAAAAGTGTAGATGAGTTTTTTATGTGTGGTCCTGAAGGAATGACTAACGAGATTCGTGCGTATTTATCCGATCAAAAGGTAGATGATTCAAAGGTTCACTTTGAATTGTTTCACACTTCTGGTTCAGCAGAAAAAAAGGATGTAAATGATATTCCTGCAGCAGAGAAGGTAACGGCTAACATGACCATTATTATGGATGATGAGCAGTATGACTTTGAGTTAAAAACAGAAGGAATGGATATTCTACAAGCAGGTGTGGAAGCTGGAATTGATTTACCTTTTTCTTGTAAGGGAGGGGTATGTTGTACGTGTAAGGCCAAATTAATTGAAGGTAAAGCAAACATGACTATGAACTACTCTTTATTGGACGAGGAAGTAGAAGCCGGATATATATTAACTTGCCAAGCACATCCAACAACAGAAAAAGTAGTAGTAAGTTTTGATGACTAAAAAAATGATGAATATGAAAAATAAAACCATAGCACTTTTTGTGCTTTTAATGAGCACGCTTGCGGTTACAGCTCAAAAATCAACCGGGTTTCAAATTTTTATTGAGGATGTTTTAGAGAATAAAATTAGCAACATCAACTCTCATGCAGATGTTGCCCCTTTTATGCGATCTTTTAGCGAAGATTGTAATTGGGTAAATGTTAATGTTGATATAGATGGAAAAATTTCTACCCCACTATTGATGAACAAACAAGATCTATCTAACAGAATTAATTATTTGGCAAGCAGACCAGCACTTTCCTTAAAATGGGAAATTGAACAATACCATGAATTAACAAAGCGTGAAGATAGAAGGATTGCTTCATTGAAAGTTAAAGTTTCTATTCTTGCAAATGGAGATTTAATACAGTCTGGTTATAACATTGTAAAAGTAATTGCTCAAAAAAAGGGAGAAATGTATAGCATTAATTACATGGACATTCTTCAGGTTTCTTCAGAGTCGTACCAAGGTCCTTGTTATGTTAAATTACAAACAGAAGACAATATCAACTATACTGCAGATATTGCTTATCCAAATGGTAATGAATACTCTAATTTTTATACTCATTTAAAAGTTATTCCAGCAGATCCTTTCAAAGCCATTGTAATTGAAAATGTTGATCAACGATATTATTGGAATCCAAAAACCAATGATGTTTCCCTAGACAAAAAGGGCCGAAAAATTGGAAACGCTTCCAATACAGAAAACTCAATCATAATGACACTTTCTGACCAAGCAAAAGATAAGTGTAGCAAACTGATTAGAACGGCTAAAAAATAATTTGATTTTTTTACTAAAAAACGTCAATGTGAACATTGACGTTTTTTTTATGCCATTTTAATTCTAATCTATTGGTATAATAAGGCTTAAAACGCGTAAATCGTGTAGTAATTCGGTTTAATGATTACTTGTACTACAAACCTTCGTTTTAGGACGAAATGGGCACAAAAAAAGCGTTGATTTGCATCAACGCTTTCCATTTATCGAGTCTTAATCTAACTAAATCCAACTAATCATAAACAAGATCTCGAAATCAAATTTATTTTGTTGGATCTACGATAGCGTCAACAACTACCACCATTCCATTACTTGCAGGGGCAAAGCCTAATACTTTAGCACCACCTACATAAATATCATCATTTTCATCAACCACAACGCTTAGGTAGTCTCCAGATGCCATATAAAGTTTTCTTCCTTTACGAGCTTCTTTTCTTAATCCTTTGTCATCAAATTTACCTGGAGCGGCATGCATTACCAAAATGCCTTTTAATTGTTCTTTATTTTCAGGTTTAACTAAAGTTTCAACCGTACCTGGAGGCAACTTACCGAAAGCATCGTTTGTAGGAGCGAAAACGGTTAAAGGCCCCGCGTTTACCACCACATCTTCAATTTCAGCAGCTTGAACCGCGGCCACTAGAGTGGTATGATCGGGAGAACCGATAGCAATATTTAAAATGTTAGCTTGACTATCCTTGTCAACCACTGTTGATTGACCTTTAGCTGGAGCGGCTTCTTCGGTAGCAGGAGCGGCTACATTTTCAGCAGCAGGAGCTGCCTCTCCACCTCCACAAGAAGTGAATCCAATAGTAGCAAGGGCTGCTACAAATAATAACGACTTTTTCATAATTTCAATTTTTAAGATTTTTCTACAAACCAAATTTAGTTGGATGAAAAACTTTAGGGCATGACAAATAATAGGGCGAATAGTGATATTAGTCACCTAAAACCTACCTTAACATCTTTTATTTTTTTTGGGGTATTTAATCTTTAATACGCGCGAACTTCATGGCCTTAAGCATAAAGTTGGGTAAAGGGGTATTAGGGTCTCTTTTTTCTACGTTAAGAAACAGCCCTAATTTTTCAATTATTGGAATTTTAAACACTTCAATTAACTCAATCAAAGTTCCATCAGGATCTTCAATATATGTGCAGTGCACTCTAGTAGATCCTCCCATGGTTAAAGCATCATTGGTGTCACAAGTAAAAGCAAATCCTTTTGATGCAAGATCTACTCCTAGCTCATGCATACCACGCACATCAAACCCTAAGTGAACAAAACCCGTATCGCCCCACATTCTTCCTTCATACATTTTTTTAGGGGTATAATTTATTGCTTGAACCAATTCAATATAGGTTTGCCCTGTTAATTTAGCAAAACCTCCGCCAGGCTTATTGGATTGAGTGAGAAGTACTCTTCTAAATTTTTTGTTTCCTCCGGGTAAATCTTTATAATCTTCAAAAACACCAGTTTCATCCATTAACACTTTATCATACCCCAAAATATCAGAGTATAAAGCCAAAGATTTTTTAACATCGCTTACACCAATAGTTACCCCAGTTGGCCCACCCATTGTTACTTTTTTTGGCTTTACAAACCAGCTGTTTCCTTGGGTAATTTGAAATATTAAACCGTTAGGATCTTTAATAAAAAAAGATTCTTTTCCAATGGGAGAACTTTTAATATCACCAAGTATATTGGTTCCGTTACTTGAAAATTTATCAAAAGCCTTTTGGAGGTTAGGAGATTTTACAGAAGACATGAATATACCTAAGTCTCCCAGTTCAAATTTAACATCTGCGTGAGTTGCCTTGAAAGAAATTGGGCTCACCACTTCCATGGCACAACCACCATGAAGGTTAGAAATCATAGCTGCCTGCTTATTAATTACCTCGCCTTTTGTATAAATCTGCATTAACGGAGCTTCAGCTGCCCCATTAAAAAAACAGATGTCCATTCCAAAATTTTGACGATACCATTTCCATGACTCGGCATGATTGGGCACTCCTACTCCAATGTGTTGAATTCCGTTGATGGTTTTATACATACTCCATTTTATAGAAGCGTAAAGGTACAATAATCCACCTCCTAAAAAACAAGGATTTTATTTTTCAGCAGAAACGAAGTATTTAGGTATTTCATCGTACAGAATACTCAAGTTAATTACCGCAACCTGCGCCTCTTGCTTATTAGAGCCCATTAAAAAAACACATTGATTCTTAGTCTCCTTAATAACCTTTTGGTACTCAGTGTTTACCTCTTCGTTTTCCAATACAGGAATGGTATTTAAAAACTCTAAAATCTCGTCACCTAACATATTGTAGCTGGGTACTTCATAGTTTTCCATATTACCTGAAATAACATATACTTGCTGTTTTAATTGCAAAATTTTCTTTAATGGTTCACCACTTAACTCCCATTTTTCGCCATTGTTTAGTTGTAGATTAAAATCTTCGGGGGTCATAAGCTTAGAGATTAACTCCTGAGATTTTTGATTCATTTCTTCTTGAGAAACAATAACGCTATCTTGTACTTGATCAGCAACTACAGTTGATCCCTTTTCTTCAACTTCATTACAGGACGTGGCAACCATTACTATAATAAAGCCCACGCAGATTGCTTGAAATAATTTCATATTTAAAAATCTTTTTTTCTTAATTTCATATTGATTCTCCATACTGGAAAAACTACCCATAGTGCCAATACTGAAATAGAAGTAATCAGTCCTAGGTTAGTGCCAAAAAATTGTTTGAATACCGCTCCAGTATAACCTAACAAAGCAGAAATATCGAGTTTTAAAAGAATCAAAATTCTTGACAAATCAATAGGATTAAACATGGTTGCAAACAACGAAAATTTATCTAACGGATAATCATCAAACATGACTAAAGAGATTAAAAATGCACCATCGTAAATAACCGCTAAGAATAACCACATTAAAATAGCGTATCCAAACCCTTTAATTTTGTTCTCATTAGAAAGAGCAATGTTAAATGCTAAAGCTACAAAAATGAAGTTCAAAAACATTCCAACAACCAATAACAAACCAAAATCAAATATGGCGGATGATTGAAATATTCCGTAGGCTAAAAAAGGAATTCCAAGCCCTAGAATAAGACTTAAGGCAAGAGAAACAGAAACCCCCAAATACTGCCCCATAAAAATGGTTTTTCTTTTCAAGGGTTGCGCCAGAAGCAACTCCGTAAATTCTTTGGAGTTATAAAAATACATGACCCCAAATATGGTTCCAATTAATGGAGTTAAAACGATAATAATGTTCATTAGAGTAATCACCGCCTTGGAAACATCGTTATTTAGAAACAACAAAACAAAACCTAATACCAGATAAAAAGCAAAGTAGACATAACTCCAACTACTTCTCATTAAATCAAAAAAACTATACTTTAAAATTTTAAACATTTTGCATTCTTAAAAGGTTAGCAATAGCATGTTCTAGTTGTTTTTCACCAGTTTGCTCTTTTAATTTTGGAACACTCCCTTTGAAATAAATCTTACCATCTAAAAGAAATACAATTTCATCGGCTATATCATCCACCAAGCTCATGATGTGCGTGGTAATTAATATTGTTTTGCCCTCACTCTTGGCTTTTTGAATAAGCTCTTTTAAATGAATCAAGGCAATGGGATCTAACCCAGTGGTAGGCTCATCTAAGATAATTAAGTTGCTATCGAACATAAAAGCCAAAACAATATTTACCTTTTGTTTCGTTCCTCCAGAAAGATTACCAAGTTTTTTCTTTAAATGTGGTTCTAAACCAAACAATGCAATTAAATCGGATTCATTGGCTTGCTTAGGCCTTAAGTTTTTTACCATTTCAATTAATTCAACCACCGATAAATTAGCCGGGAAATTGGCTATTTGTGGCATATAATTAATTTTATTCCGATAATTAGACTGACCTAAAACACTTTCACCATCCAATAAAATGTCGCCATTTTGCGGAATTACCATACCAAGTAAACACTTGATTAAAGTTGTTTTACCCGAGCCATTTGGCCCTAAAACAGCAAATATTCCGCCTTTATTAATAGATAAGTCCAGCCCATCTAATACGGTAAGCTTGCCAAATTTTTTGTGTAAGTTTTTTACTTCTATCATAACACTTATGGTTATAGATTTCCAATTTTAATGATTGGACGTTTCATCATTGGTTCTTCATCCACCAAATTATCGGGGGTGAAAACCGGAGATACTTTTTCAGAAAAATTAATAATATCCACAAACAAACTTCGCAATAAAACAATGGTTTCTGGTGTTTTGTTTACCACATATGAAAACAGTTTTACCGGTCTGTAAGGAACGTCACCAATACCATTTTTATCTAAATCGTACCCTGTATATTCACTCCAGAAATTATTTTTAAAATAGCTCCCGTTCAAATGGCCATCAAATGAAAGGTCAAAAGCATTATGCGAAAAATCATTTTCCGTAAAAATATTTTCATAGCATCCACCCGTTACTTTTACCGCCCATCCATTACGTAAAAAAACATTTCTATGGTAGTTTATTCTAGTTGAACCTTCTGTATTAATTCCGGTGGTGTTTTGCTCAAATATGTTATCATGAATTTCGGCATCATAAATCTCTTTCAATAGCAATCCATAAGAAGCGGCTCCCCAATTAAGCTCAAAAACGTTATGATGCATAATGATTTTCTTAGAGAACATTACGGCTACTCCTGCTCCGTTGTTACTAAATCTGTTATTAGAATACGTATCGTCATTAGAGAACATAAAATGAAGTCCGTAACGAATATTATGATGGCTGTTATTATTGTAAATATTAGCATTATCTACAAATTCAAAATATAAGCCATCACGCATTCCATACACTTCATTGCCATAAATTTCCATATTGGATGAATGCCATAATTGAACTCCATTTCCAGAATTAGATTCTTTCATTCGCTCGCCAGAAATAGTGTTATTGTAGATTTCCCCGTATTTAGATTTCTCCACTAAAATTCCAAAAAACACGTTTTCTAATATGTTGTTATTTATTCTAAAATGTTTAGCCCTTTTAACTAAAATAGCGGCAAAGTCTTTGGTATAACTCTGGCCTACATTTTTGAATGTAATACCTTCAATAGAAAAAGAATCAGCATGTATGGTGAGTATGGTTCCCGCCATTTCACCATCAATAATAGGATTGCCTTCGCCTTTTAAAGTAACCCCTTGAAATATTTCAATATCATGCTCTTTATAAACCCCAGGCTTTAAAATTACCTCATCTCCATTTTGTGTCAAGCTAAAAGCTTGTTTTAATGTTTTTGTTGGGCACGTAGCACAAACCTCAATAGTTTTAGAAAAACCAAAGATTCCGTTAACTAGTATTAAAGAAAGAACAAGGAAATTCTTCATTTTATTTTTTCTGAAATTTTGCTTGAATACTAGTCCAATCATAAAGATTCCCACCTAAATCATCAATGGTTTTTTGAGCTTCTGCCTTATTTGAAAACGCAGATAAATAAGCCCCCATTGGGCTTTTAATCTTTTTACAAATAATATAAGTGGCTTCCGAAGCCGGAATCATATTTCCTGGATTTGAATAATCAGCTACAAGAATGTGGGCTAAATTTGATACTTTTATTTCTGGATCAGCAATTTCACGAACTAAACATTCTATGGCATCAAATTTATACTGCTTTCCTTTTTTAGTTACGTATTGCGCAGAGTGAGATTTATCAACTACTCCCATCTTACAAAAGTCACATTGATCAGACCCATAATTAATGGATTCGGGCTCTACGGCACAAGAGGTAAACAGGCCGGTAACTAGCAAAATTGCTAATAGTCTTAAATATTGCATGGATAATAATTTTGATTGATTTTTTATCTTTACAAAACTAAATAAACGAGTCAGAATCAAATTGATCATCTGACTCGTTTTGATTTAGTTTTTTTTACTTAATTATTCTTTTTATCTTCTGCCTTACCTACAAAAAACGCTATAAGTGTTAGCATCATTCCTCCAAATACAAGGAATGCTCCTGCTCTTGGGTAAGAATGGGCTACGAAATTCAATAATACCTTCGACCCATATAATGGCGGCTGAAAGCCCATTATAGATCCATCTGGATTGGTAAACTTCATAATAGCATGAGGGTCTAAGTTATGTCCGTAATCATATTCCCATAGATAAAAATCATATACTCCAGCAGCTCCTAAAAGGCTCATTAAAATAAACCAAGCCAAATACCCTTTTGGTTTACCCCAAAACCCAAGTAGAACACCTAAAACCACCATAGCAATAATTACAGGAGGAAAAATATCAAATTCTGGCATGTGCTCCGGAATTTCTTTCATTCCCACGTAGTGATTCATGAGGTTAATGTTCTTTACATCAAATGGTGCTTCATCGGTAATTTTATTAATGTGAATATACATTCCTAGCGGAATGGGATACTGAGGAGCCTCCAAACGGATGTTCCATAGTGGGTAAACAAATGTCCCTAAAAGCAGTAGGGAACCTACAATCATTAATACTTTAGACTTTTTCATGGGTACTTTATTATTATTTGACATTACAAACTTCAATTAAATGCATGACCTAGGTCATGACGAAACTTGCGTTTTCACATGATTGAAGTTCTGTTTTTGCGCTCAAGTTTTGAGCTAAAAAAAGGCGAGAATTGCTTCTCACCTTTTCTTGTATTAGAAATCAGTATTATTACATATCTAGTGGATCATCATCCAAAGTATATTTAATTGGCACGCTAGATCCTTTTGGAGAAACTCTAACATAACCTTGCATTTCTTGGTGTAATGCTGAACAGAAATCTGTACAGTAGAATGGCCAAACACCTACTTGCTTAGGATACCATATTGAAGTTTCTGTTCTACCTGGCATAATCAACAACTCTGCGGTATTAGCACCAATCATTGAGAACCCGTGAGGTACATCGTAATCTTGCTCTAAGTTAGTGATATGGAAGAATACTCTATCTCCAACCTGTACACCTTCAATGTTATCAGGAGCAAAGTGAGAACGAATCATAGTCATATAAATATGAACATCTTTACCATCACGTACTACTTTAGCCTCTCTTTCAGACTTAGTTACGTAAGGGTGATTGTTTTCTTCTAATTTAAACAACTTAGTAGTTTTATCGTGAATTAAATCCTTAGGACAACCAGCTGCATAGTGAGGCTCACCAATAGTTGGGAAGTCAAGAAGTAATTCCATTTTTTCACCTTCGATATTATAAAGCTGTGCAGATTGACATACTTCAGGACCAGTAGATAAATAACGGTCTTTAGTAATTTTATTCATTGCAACTAAGTACTTTCCGTAAGGTTTTTGAGAGTTACCACCCGGAATCATTAAGTGACCAACAGAGTAATAACAAGGTTGACGATCAACAACTTCCCAAGTACCTAATTTCCATTTTACAACCTCAGAAGAGATAAAGAAAGTAGTATAAGCATTTCCTTTACCATCAAACTCAGTGTGAAGTGGTCCTAAACCTGGGTTCTTAACCGCACCTGCGTTAATAGCTTCGTATTGTAATACTGGAATACCATATTGCTCACCATCAAAGGCTTTGTCTTCAATAGCTTTCAACATTTTTGTAAACGAGTGTGCAGTTAATTCAGCCGCTAATTTACCAGAACCAATAATGTACTCACCGTCTGGAGAAACGTCACAACCGTGAGGAGACTTTGGAGTTGGTAAGAAATAAACTAAACCAGGGAATTTAGATGCATCTAATACTTTCACTGATTTTTTCATTGTAGTAGTAGCCATATGAGTATGCTCGTCCCATTCGTTTTCAGCATAGTTAGTAGACTCTTCATCAAATTTACCTTCTGCTACCAATTGCTCTGCATATTTCCAGTTAACAGCAGCAATAAAATCTTTATCATTTTGAGAAGCATTTACCTCTAATAAGGTGTGAGCCTCTTCTGTATTATAAGTAGTAAAAAAGAACCATCCGTGAGATTTACCACGACCCGGGTGAGATAAATCATAATCAAAACCTGGCATTCTAATTTGGAAAGCCAAATCCATATCTCCATCTTCTTGATCAATACTTAAGAAAGATAAAGAACCTTTAAAGTTACCTTTTGCTTCGGCAATTGGCATATCTCTTTGAGGAATTGGCACAGAGAAACGTGTTCCAGCAACTACATACTCCGAGTTTTCTGTTACGAAAGAAGAAGAGTGATTACCTGCAGAGTTAGGAATCTCAATAATTTCTTCTGTCTCAAATGTTTTTAAACTAATACGAGCAATACGTGGAGTATTGTTCTCATTAATGAACACCCAACGACCATCAATTTCACCGTTAGTTTGAGAAATATCTGGATGGTGAGCATCTCCCCAAGGCACAAACCCGTGAGATGTATTTAGTAATGGCTTGGTTTCTTCATTATAACCATAACCTTTTTCTGGATCTTGAGAGAAAACTGGAATAACTCTAAATAAACGACCAGATGGAAGACCATAAACAGCCAATTGACCGCTAAATCCACCCGAAATAAAGGCATAAAATTCATCGTACTCTCCTGGTGCAACGTAGGCCTTTTCGGCTTTCGATGTACCAAGCGCTCCTGAGGCAGCTTTTGCTTTACCTCCATTGGCTGCTGGCCCGCCACAACTTGCTAGGGCAAAACTAGCGATAGCCAATCCATATAGTGCTTTTCTTAACATAACTTGTAATTTAATAATACTTAATTTGGACTTAATTATCTCCTAATCCTCTACACAACGATTAGGAGATACAAATATCTTTTATTTGACAACTTTGGGTCATGACTTTCATTTTCAATTAAAGTGATTTATATCATGTATCCATTTTTTTTACATAAAAAAAGCCTGTCATCTAATGATAACAGGCTTTTCAATTTTTTAAATGCTTTATTATTCTGCTGCAGGAACCTCTAAAGTTCTAAAGTATTCCACCACTGAACGAGCTTCATCAATAGTTAAATTTTGATTTGCCATTGGCGATGCATATTCTGCTAAAAGTGCTTTAGCAATTGGATCTTTTTGCACCATTTCATCTGGATTCAAAATCATGTTCATTACCCATGCTGGATTTCTTCTTTCGTAAATTCCGGCAGGAGTTGGGCCAATGTATCTTTTATGAACTTTATGACACGCTGTACATTTGCCATCAAACACTTCTTTACCTGCGGCTGCCATTTCTGCGTCAATTTCTTCATCAAACTCTAATTCATCAATAGGACCTATTCCAATATTTTCCATTGGGTCAACCTCCTCAACTACAGGAGCCGCTTCCTCAACTACAGTTTCAGCTGCCGCTGGTGCCGCTGGAGTTGTCGTTTTTTCTTCTCCTCCACCACAAGCTGTAAATACTCCGGTTAGGGCTACTAATAACAATGCTTTAAATTTCATCTTTCTTTCTTTTTAATTCAATAATTACCCTACAAAAGTATAACCCTTTATTGACAAAAACATGACTTATGTTATAAAAAGACATTAACATCCTTTATTTTGTGAAATTATCCTCAAATAATAACTACATAGATTCTCAAATTCAATGCAACTTACTCATAATCAGTAACCATGCTAAATTTAACAAGGAATTTCTTTAATAAGCCCTTTTTTGAATTATTTTGGCTTTATGATTAAACCATACCTATCAGTATTTTTCCTTGCCCTGGTTTTGAACACCCCCATTGCGCTACTCGCCATTGGAAACCAATCATCAGGAGCTAGGTCATTGGCCTTGGGTAATGCGAATGCAACTCTATTTGATATTTGGAGCACCAATAACAACCAAGCAGGACTAGGTAGTGTAAAGCAATTTGGCGTGGGCATTTCTTACGAAAACAGATTTGGACTATCAGAATTAGGTTTAAGTAACTTAAATATGGCCATTCCATTCAAGTTTGGAGTTTTAGGATTAACAGTTCAACAATTTGGCTTTACAGATTACAATGAAAATAAATTTGGTATTGCGTTTGGTAAAGAATTATCTAAGAAAGTGAATTTAGGAGGTCAAATTGACTATTACCATATTAATATAGCCGAAGCTCAAACCCAAAACAAGGATGCACTTGCTGTTGAACTTGGAATCCAAGTAAAAATGACAGATAAATTCTCCATGGGGGCACATGTGTTTAATTTAACAAATGCGGAATTACAAGGCGATTTTAATGAAAAGTTACCTATGATTTTAGCGCTAGGTTTAAAATATGATTTTTCAAAAAAGGTTTTTGCGGTAGTAGATATTGAGAAAAATATTGACTTACCCACCAATTTAAAAGTAGGTATTGAGTACCACCCTATAGACGCATTATACTTTAGAGGAGGTCTTAATTCTTATGATTTCCATTTTACCGGAGGAATGGGTGTAGAACTGAAGCGTTTAAATATTGATGTAGGTTTTAGTCACCAAACATACTTAGGATACGTTTCTCAATTAGCTATTAGCTACCAATTAAGAAAATAGGTGGCTAAGCATTATAAATATATAGTTGTTTTTAGCTTAATTCTAATTCCATTTTTTGGAATTGGTCAGGATAAAGAATTACGTAATGATATTATTCAACAAAGAATCGAATTCATTGCCCAACAATACGAATCTTCGAGCATTGATTTTTCAAACTTAATTGAGGTTCTTACCTACTATTTTGATCATCCACTAAACTTAAACTCCGCTACAGAGGAAGAACTTGAATCATTAAACCTACTTTCTCCATTTCAAGTTAGAAACTTTATTAATTACCGAATTAAAAAAGGCGAACTACTCACTATATACGAATTAAGAGGCATTGATGGTTTTGATTTAATGACCATTCAAAACATTGTTCCGTTCATTGATGCCAAACCTAAATCCAAACAAGATAATTTCAACTTGAAAAAGTCTTTACAATTTGGAAATCATGAAATAATGGCACTATGGGGGCAGGTAATGGAAGAACAACAAGGATATACAGAACCAGATAGTAATAGCAGCGAAAATAGCCGATATTTAGGCGATCCAAATAGATTATACTTCCGATACAGATTCAAATATGCCAATAAACTTTCATTTGGCTTAACTGCCGAAAAGGACCCAGGAGAAGAATTTTTTAAGGGGAGTAACACTAACGGATTTGACTATTATTCTGCACATCTATACGCGGCAAATATTGGCATTGTAAAACAGTTAGCCGTTGGCGATTTTCATGCGCAGTTTGGGCAGGGACTCACTTTTTGGTCTGGCTTTAGCTATCGAAAAACGGCCGATGCATTAAACGTAGTTCGATACGGACGTAAGCTTTCACCATACGCATCAAGAAATGAAAATAACTTTTTAAGAGGCGCAGGTACAACCATTCAAATTAAAGACTTTGAACTAACAGCTTTCTACTCCAATAAAGGAATTGATGCCAACCTAGCAGACCGAGACACTTTAAATGCAGAGGATAGAACTTTCACATCATTTCAAGAATCCGGTTTACACAGAACTCCAGGAGAAATTGCCGACAAAAAAGCAGTAAACGAACAAATTATTGGCGCAAATTTAGGGTGGAGTAAAAACGCCATAAAACTGGGCTCTCGAATTATTCATTCAAAATACGGCACCCAATTTGACGGAAACAAACAACTATATCAAAAGTACCAGCTAGACACAAACCAATGGTATAACGCAGGCTTAGACGCTAATATCTTATTAAAGAACATAAATTTATTTGGAGAAGCCTCTATGAGCAGTAATGGTGGCTGGGCTTATTTGGCCGGTGCCCTTTTAAAACTTGACGATCGTTTTAGTTTGAGCATCATTAACCGAAATTTCCAGCCAGACTATTTGAGTGTTTATGCCAATTCATTTGGAGAAAGATCCGAAAACAATAATGAAAAAGGTCTTTACGTTGGAGCCAAAGCAGATATTGCAAATGGCGTGGTTCTTACGGGTTACGTAGATAAATATCAATTTGATTGGTTGTCATTTAGAGCAGATGGTCCACTAGAAGGTTTAGATTACATGTTGAGGCTACAATGGCAAATTAACCGATCCTTAAGTGTGTATTCTAGGTATAGAACAGAAACCCAAACAAACAATGCTAATATTGACCAAACCATTAACAGCTTAACCGAAACAAGCCGTAGCTATTTAAGGTTTCATTTGACCTATTCTGCTTCCAGTCAATTTAAAATTAATAGTAGAGTTGAATTTAGTAAATCCAACTACCCTGGGGCTGAAAATGGTACTGGGTTTGTGGTGTATCAAGATTTTCAATATAAGTTTATGGACTACAAATCTACCTTAACGGGAAGGTTGGCCATATTTGATATTGATGATTATAACGCCAGAATATATGCCTATGAAAATGATGTTTTGTATTACTTCAGTGTACCCGCCTTTTACAAACGTGGAACCAGAGGTTTTTTGGTTTATCATTATAAGCCAAATAGAAAAATTGAGTTTTGGGCCAAGGTTTCACGTACATTCCTAAGTCATGAAAACACTTTTGGTTCGGGCACAGAGTTAATACAAGTTCCTCAAAAAACAGAAGTAAGAGTTCAGGTTAGATATAAGTTTTAGTATGGCCGCATACAATTTTCAAGTATATGTACCCTTATTTTAGTAGCACAAAGGCAAAGCTATCGTAAATAAAATCTGATCTGGAAAGCAAGTATTTGATTAACGTACACATCTCTACAGCCGATTTAGCGCTTATTCCAGAAAACTAGTTGCAATTTTGACAAAAAGCACTTAAAGCTCTACAAACTAACGCCATCTTTGATCATTGATAAATGTAAAGTCTGATAAAGAGTTTAAAAACGCCTCTAACGATTTTTTTTCGATAGTATTTAAATTCAGGGGTTTAATTTTTTTGCTTTTGTTTAAATGGTTTTTTCCTCCTTCATTATAATGATTAATAACATCCATTAAAGTTTCAAATTTTCCATCATGCATATACGGAGCAGTTAAACCCACATTTCTAAGTGATGGAACTTTAAACATATCCCTATCTTCCTCTAGGCCAGTCAACCTTATTCTTCCTGAATCTAAATAGCTTGTGTATAAACCATTATTTTGAAAACTGTGATCGGTAAAAAAAATTCCAGAATGACAACTTGCGCAGTTTGTTTGTTCAGAATAAAATAATTGCATCCCTTTAACCTCTTGTGATGTTAAGCTTGATTTATTTCCATTCACGTACTTATCGTACCTAGAATTACCACTAATTAAACTCCTTTCAAACGTGCTAATAGCCCGAGTAATAACAAATGGATCTATTTCTCTTTGGTAGGCGTTTAAAGCCATTTCAACGTACTCTTCGTCCTTTCTGAGTTTCAAGGACAGGTCTACAATATTGTTATCAAATTCGTTGTGTTCAGCAATGGGAACCAGAACTTGCATTTCCAATGTAGGCACCCCACCTTCGGTGAGCAAATAGGGGTAATACCCCACATTAGCCAAACTAGGGGTATTCCTGTTTCCTGGTCTATTATCTATTCCAGGAGATGTAATTTTCCCATCAGAAAATGCCAATCTTGGTAAATGACAAGAAGAACAACTAATGGTTGAATCTCTGGATAGTACCGGGTCAAAAAACAATTTTTTACCTAATACCCATCTTGCTTCAGAGTATTCATTTCCTTCTGGGTAAACCATATCAGGGAACCCCAACGGAGTTTCCTGATATGGCATTACTGGTATTATGTCTGAATTTGTATTGCAGCTAGATAGCCCCATTAATAAAATGATGACCATCCCATTAAAAAAAACTACAATTTGATTCATAAAATTCTAGTTTGGATCTGAGAATTCTGGATTTGTAAGAAATGACTCATCCGTTAAGGTTTTTAAAAACGCAACCAAATCTATTTTATCCTGATCTGTCAGCATTAATCCGGTTTGAATAGTATTTGCCAAAACTGGCTCTAATGTACTCGAAGGCTTAATACCACTATTGTAGTGCTCTACTACTTCTTCTAAAGTGTTAAATCTTCCATCATGCATGTAGGGTCCAGTTACCTCAATATTTCTAAGTGTAGTAACTTTCATCTTTCCTCTATCTGATGCTTGCATGGTCACTTTTTCACGTCCGGTGTCTACAATCGCACTTTCTTCATCCAGTCCATTGTTCATATACCTATCATTTTCAAAATTATATGGTGAATGACAGTGAGCACAATCCGCCCCAGAGAGATTCGGAAAAAACGGGTTATACTCTTCAAAGTACAAATCCATCCCTCTTAACTCAGACGCTGTTAAAGTAGCTTCACCTGCCCTGTATTTATCAAATTTACTTTGATACGAAACCAAACTATTCATGAACTGTTCAAGGGCTAATGAAATTTTCACACTTGTTATTTCCTCACTACCGAAAGCTCTTACAAACTGATCCTTATATGTTTGACTCGCTGATAATTTAGAAACAACATTCTCTAAAGTTTCATTCATTTCCAACTCATCTTGAATAGGTAATATAGATTGATCTCGCAATAAGTGAGCCCTTCCATCCCAAAAGAATTCATTGGTATTCCAAGCCATATTAATAATGGCCATAGCTTGCCTTCCTCCCTGCAAACCTTGTACTCCAGTTGAGAACCTATTGGTATCTGAAAAAGCGTTTTCTTGTTGGTGACATGAGCCACAAGACATGGTTCCATCGCTCGATAACTTGGTTTCATAAAAGAGCATTTTCCCTAATTTAACCCCCTGTACAGTTAGTGGGTTATCGGCAGCAATTATTGGAGGTGGTAATTTCCCAAATTGCAAATCATATGGGGTTTCATCATGAACAATGGGAGTTACGTCTTCTGAATCTTTATTACATGAGGCCACGGTAATTAACCCTCCTAAAAAAAGGTATACTAATACTTTTCGCATGGTTTAATTATTTTGATACCGATACACGGTAAGAACCTAATAAACTACCCGACTGATACACATTAATAAAATGAAGACCCGCATTATCAAAGCTTAAAACAGCACCACTGGGTTCTACATCTGTAATTGACTTAACCTCTTGACCTAAGAGATTAAATACACGAATATCAATTAACCCTTCTATGTCAGATGAAATTGTCACATTTTTTGTGGTTGGATTTGGGAAAATGCTCACCTTTAATTTATCGGAAACTTTATTGATTCCTGTTGGGTTATTAGCATCGGCAGTAAATACCGAAGTACTACAGTTTTCAAGTGCATCTAACGACACACCCGTTTCACCGTGTGAAAATGGACCTGAGGAAAGATCTATTCCTTTTAAAATCATCTCATAATCGGCTTTCAGGTTAATATTTAAGTCACCTCCATTCACCGTACCAGATGTAACCACCTCTTGTTCAAAGTAATTTACGTCACCCAAAGCATGAATTTCAAAAATCAAATTTAGGTTTGATCCACATTTACCTTCTATTGCCAAAAAACGGTACCCTGGAGTCCATCCCCAATGCATTGAAGGCGATTTCGGAGCCAATGGATGTCCCATAGGATAAGAAGCAGGATCTAAATGGTTGTAATTTGCACCAACTCCTACACTAAAAATCACGCTTTCTAAATTGGTTATATTATAATTTCCTAAAAATTGATTAACAGGAGTATCAGCATTTGCTAAAATCCATGTGTTACTTACCTTTATGGTAGCACCTCCATCATGAACAATTTTTATATTGGAAATGTAGTATTCCAATCTATTCACATTAAACTCATTTCCAAGATCATTTGTGGCAGTAGTATTAAAAGCAAATGGATTGCTACCTAAAAAGTGGCTAATATTTAAATAAACATCCTTTTGCGCATACCCCAATTGAGAAAGCACCAAAAGAGTAACCAGTAATATATTTTTCATGTTATTTTTATTATGAGTCGTTTGTCAAACAAACGATCTCTATTGCTAATTTTTTATTCAGGTTAAAATAGAATGGATGAACTAACGATAGCTCATTTTTCAAATTAGCATAGATTGATATAGAATTGTAAAAACCTCAAATATATTAGGAGGAGGTTCAATACAAACATTTCTCTCTTTTTTGAGCTCTGGTAATTTATAGTAGTAGACTATCACACCCGGAGTAAAAACCATTTTTTTAAGCGAGAAATTAAAATCCACTGAGTGATTAAAATTCTCCTCTAGTTGATGAAACTCATATTCATTGGTACAACAGGGTTTTGAAGCTTTCTTATGTTTCGGGCACTTAGAAACTTTGTTCATTCCACAAGAAAGATTCTTTTTGGAATATCCAACAGAAGTTAATACCAATTCTCCTCCACAAAGATGCTTTGTAGCCGTGAAGCCAACGGAACTTAAGGTTACCAAGGCAATCAAGAACAAACTAACCACACTGCGAAGCTTCAAATTCATGCGCTAAAATTACTACATTTATTTAGTTTATAAAAAAGAACTTTTCTATGATGAAAATTTAAATCCAAAACCCTCTAACTGCCTCCAAAACTCTGGATATGATTTACTTACTACTTCTGGATTTACTATTTTTAACTCACCAAATAGTACGCTTAGAGGGGCAAAGGCCATCGCCATTCTGTGATCTTCATAGGTTTCGATGGTACCCGTGTATTTCTTTATTGGTGTACCTGTAAGAATTATTTCGTCATCTGTTACTTCCAATTTAACACCAAATTTGGCCAGTTCTGTTTTTAAAGCTTCGCTCCTATTGGTTTCTTTATTCTTCAAAGTGGTTAATCCCTTCACTCTGGCATTAATACCTAGTGCTGCAAGGGTGACAATTAATGGTTGCGATAGATCTGGACAATCTAATAAATCAAAGGTTTGGGTCCTTTTATTTACTAAACTTTCCGAAAAACGTAACACCAACCCTTGGGGAGTAAATTCGCTTTCCACACCCAATCTAATAAATAATACTTGAACCTGCGAATCTCCTTGTATACTCTCCTGTTTTACATCCTTAATTAAAAGCTGTGGTATTTTAGAAATGGCCACAAACTCGTACCAAAAAGCAATAGAAGACCAGTCTTTTTCGATCTCAATAATACTAGGTGAATACTTTCCTGAAGCGATTTTAATTCCGTTATTATTCCAATTCAATTCAGTGCCATTCGCTTTCATTAGATTGGAAGTCATTTTTAAATAAGGAGTTGATACAATATCCCCCTTTAACTCTATAGTCAAGCCATGAGACATATAAGGAGCAACTAACATTAAAGAAGATATAAACTGACTACTAATTCCTGCATCAATGCTCAGAATACCACCCTGTATATTCGTTCCCGTGATTTTTAACGGAGGATAACCTTCCTTTCCTAGATATTCAATTTGTGCACCAATAGAATTCAACGCATTTACTAAAGGCCCTATGGGTCTTTGCTGCATTCTTTTTGACCCAGTCAAAACAAACTCTCCTTTTTGAATGGATAAAAAAGAAGTTAGAAACCGAAAAGCAGTTCCGGCATGACCAATATTAATTTCACCGTGATTTTGACCCAGAGACTTTTCCAATATCTGAGTATCTTCTGCCAAAGATAGCCCTGTAAATTTTGCAGCTCCTGAAAGTGCTTTTATTATCAACAACCTATTGGAAATACTCTTTGAGGTAGGTACTTCTACTAATGAATTTAATATTTGCTTTGGAGCCGAAATTTTCATTTAGAATTCCATTTCTCCGTTAACTACAGATTGTGCAAATTCAAAAGAACGTAAAGCCAACTCCATAGAAACTTCCTGATCATAAACGGCATTTCCCGGAGTAGTAATCAAAACGAAACGTAAATTTTCACCCGCATTTTTTTTATCGTGCTTTAAGGGCAACTCCAGGTTTTCCGCCATTAGCCAAGAAACAAATTCTAAATCAAAAACCTCATTTAATAAATTGGAAATTTTTATCAATTCCGCTTTTTCTAAACCCGCTTGTTTGAAGGATATATAACTTGCGCAAATCATACCTGCCGCAACCGCTTCACCGTGCAACACTTCTGTATCTGAATCCATAAAAAGCGTTTCAATGGCATGCCCAAGGGTATGACCAAAGTTTAAAATTTTCCGAGATCCTTTATCCAAGGGGTCTTCTTGAACAAATTTATTTTTAATAGCTATAGAACCCGGTAAAATATCATGAACGAAATCAACAGAAGGAGCGCCTTTTTCTACCATTAAATTCCAGGTATTGGAATTAGCTATTAGCGCGTGTTTAATCATTTCTGCGTACCCAGAAATAAATTCTCTATCTGGAAGTGTATTTAAAAATGCTGTATTTACAAAAACTGCTTTAGGGTTTGAAAAGTATCCCAAATGGTTTTTAAGTTGATTAAAATTCACACCCACCTTACCACCAATAGAAGCATCGGCCATAGCCAATAAAGTAGTTGGAACATTAACAACATCTACTCCTCTTTTATAAGTGGCTGCTACAAAACCTCCAAGATCAGAAACTACGCCACCTCCAATATTTAAAATAACATCTCCACGTGAGATTTTTAAATCTGTAAAGTTCTCCCAAAGCTGATAAGCTAAATCCATAGATTTACTATCCTCTCCGGGCTCAATATTAAAAACTTGTTGTTCTACTCGGAGTTCTCCTAATTGCTTATCAATTATGGGCAAACAATTTTGAAGCGTGTTATGATCTGCTATTATATACCTTTTAGAATTTGGGTAGTTTGTATTAATAAACTCCACCATTTTATTCATGGAGTCTTGAAGAACTACTTTATATGAGCCTGCATCAATATTCATTAGCAATCACAATTTATAGTTTCTCCTTTTTTCTGTACCGAAACGATTGAATATCGTTTTGATTCTGCTTTGGAAAACTTAATTATTAAAACACCTTTTGCCTCTGTTTCAAATTCAACAACGTAAGTTCTGGGCCAGACTTTAACTTGACCTTCATCAAACAATACATTACCATCATTTAGCAGTTCCTCGTATTCGATACTTGAAAAACCCAAACAATTAATTTCACACCAAAAAACATCATTGGTTTGTAGCGTAGAATCCAACCTAATTTCTTCTAAAATTCTATTATTGGGAGTCCAAGAGGTATAATTTTTCGTGTTTCTTCCACGTAAAAACAATGCCCAAGCCATAACAGTTCCTAAAAGCAACCCGAATCCATAAATGCGTAATCTTCTTTTCATAATTCAACCTACAAATAGATAGGCCTGCAAAGGTAAGAGTTAGAACAAACATGAAGCAGACAATTTTGAACTCAAATTATTAGACATAAAAAAAGAGCTACATTTCTGTAACTCTTTTTTTGTGCGGATGAAAGGACTCGAACCTTCACACCTCGCGGCACTAGATCCTAAGTCTAGCGTGTCTACCAATTTCACCACATCCGCATTCGGGCGGCAAAGATAGTCATCTTTTACATTTTGCAAACGAAAATCGAAAAAATTGATTTTATTTTTTGTTGATAAAATCCACATATCCAATCATAATTTTAGTAGGGATTATTTGAATGTACGGATGCTCATTTTACCTTTGGCACCTTATGTCAAAATTCATAAAAATAGATCCTCAAAACGAAACAACACCAAAGGTGTTTGGTACTATGCTAGGAGCAATTGGACCAAGACCCATTGCGTTTGTAAGTACCGTGGATGAAGATGGAAATTCAAATTTGAGTCCGTTTTCTCAATTTGGAGTATTCAGTGCAAACCCACCTATTGTGGCATTCTCTCCTTCTAGAAGAGTACGTGATAATACAACCAAACACTCCTACAAAAACGCTAAAGCAACGGGTGAAGTAGTAATAAACGTTGTAAATCATGCCATTGTGGAACAAATGTCGCTTTCAAGCACGGAATATGGTGATGGTGTCAATGAGTTTTTAAAATCAGGTCTTACAGAAGTTCCCAGTGACTTAGTTAAACCGAGCCGAGTTTTAGAGTCTCCTGTTGCCATGGAATGTAAGGTACTTGATATTTTAGAATTGGGTACAGAAGGCGGAGCAGGTAACATGGTGATTTGTGAAGTAATTCGGTTTCATGTAAATGAAGAAGTGCTTGATAAAAATGGTGCTATAGACCAAACCAAAATTGATCTTGTTGCAAGAATGGGCGGGAATTGGTATTGTAGAGCACATGGGGAAGCTCTTTTTGAAATTGCTAAACCATTAACCACTTTGGGAATTGGAGTAGATCAAATACCAGAAGACATCAGAAATTCACACATCCTTACAGGAAATGATTTAGGACGTTTAGGAAATGTAGAGGGCCTTCCTTCTGAACTAGATGTAAATGATCACAAATTGTTTGAATTGAGCGAAGTGTTTGTGGCTCACGAAGACGATGCTGCTACTCTTGAATTAGAGTTACATAAAATAGCGAAAGAACAAATAAATAATAATCAAATAGAAATGGCGTGGAAAACATTACTCGCCTTTAACGACTAATAGAAATGGATTTACAATTACAAGGAAGAATCAAAGTAATTATGGATACCCAAACTTTTGACAGTGGGTTTTCAAAAAGAGAGTTTGTTATTACAACTGCAGAGCAATATCCGCAAGATGTAAAATTTGAATTCTTTAAAGACAAAACAACAACTCTTGATTCTTTTCAGCCTAACCAAGAAGTGACTGTACACTTCAACATTAGAGGAAACGAATACAACGGAAGATACTACGTTAACTTACAAGCCTGGAAAATGGAAGCTGCCGCTGCTGGTGCTCCTGCTGGAGACGCACCTCTACCAACTCCTCCTCCAATTGCAGCTAGTAATGATGATGACGATCTTCCTTTTTAATTAAAGCAAGATTCATGAACTTTACCAATAAGTTCGTACAAATATATAAAGCACTATTGCCTTCGCCATTCACGATTGCAGTAGTGCTTTCTTTTTTTGCATTTATTTTAGCCCTGATTTTTGGTACTGGAATAGAGGGTGAATTCAAACCATATACCATACTCACCTATTGGGAAAAGGGCCTTTGGGATAAGAACCTGCTGGTCTTTGCCATGCAAATGATGCTAATGCTAGTTTTAGGACATGTTTTAGCCATTAGCAAACCTGTTAGTCATTTCATTTCAACAATTGTACAGCATCTTAATTCCTCTTCCAAAGCAGCCGCCTGGGTTTCCTTTTTCACCATTATAGTTGGCCTTTTTAATTGGGGCTTAGGTTTAATTTTCGGTGCTATTATGGCTCGGAAAGTTGCAGAAGAAGCACACAAACAAAATTGGAAAATAAACTATCCTTTAATTGCTGCTGCTGGATATACCGCATTGATGGTATGGCACGGAGGCTTTTCTGGATCCGCATTAACAAAAGTAGCAGAACCAGGGCATTTAGCCACTCTTAGTTCAAATGGTAAAATATGGCTATCGCTACCTGATTCGATACCCTATAATCTCACTGTTTTTTCTGGCCTTAATATTACAACCACTTTTCTTCTTATTACACTAGTGCCCATTGCAATGTACTGGATTGGAAGCAAATCCGTACCCACAAAAATTGAATTACGTACAAATTTCAAAACAGACCAAGTTGAGCTAATTCAAGGCGCTGAAAGATTAGACCATAGTCGAGTATTGGGAATATCTATAGGCATCATAATTTTAGGTTTTGCTATTCATAAAATGTTTTGGGTAACCGGGTTTGAAAAGTATTTCACTCCAAACAACATTAACCTTTTTCTTCTTGGGCTCGGAATATTATTTCACTCCAATTTCTACAACTTTTTAAAAGCCATTGATTCAGCCATTTCAGGAGCAGCGGGAATTTTAATTCAATTCCCTCTGTACTTTGGGATTATGGGTATAATGAAACATTCAAATCTCATTAACCAGTTTGCAGATTTTATTGCCAGTGTATCGAATCCAGATTCATTCACCTTTTTTACATTTCTTAGCGCAGGAGTTGTAAATATTTTGGTACCGAGTGGTGGCGGGCAGTGGGCTATACAAGGGCCTTTGTTAATTCAATCTGCTCAAGAAATTGGGGCTCCACTCGCCAAAAACATTTTAGCCTTTGCCTATGGAGACCAACTTACCAATATGCTTCAACCATTTTGGGCTTTACCATTATTAGGAATAACAGGCTTAAAGGCTAAACAGATTCTACCCTATACGTTATTTCTTTTTTGTATTGGATTGGTCATATTTTTATTTACCCTTTGGATTTACTAGCGCCTTTTGCAAACCCCAGAAGTACTGCAACAACCACAACAAAAGGATAAATCACTCCTGTAATGAAATAATTCAAAAATCTAATTTTCTGATTTCCAAAGCGACTCATTTTTTGGGTTAAAAAATAATCTACAGCCATTTTTATCAATGGAATAATAAACAAGAAGTATCTCTTTGTGTATAATCCGAAAACCCAACATTTAATACTTATCAAGGACATCACGAAAACAATTATCCCAGTAAATAGAATATTCCAATCTGTATATGAACCACCTTTTGATGCCCACCTTATTCTCTGTTTCCAATAATTTCTTATGGTTTTTACCGGCATAGTTTGCACTATAGCATCTTTAATAAATGCATAAGTAACTCCCTTTGGATTACTTTTACTAATAGCCATCATTAAAAACTGATCATCTCCAGTTTTTAAATCCCAGTTATTGTGATAGGGTTTCACGTCAATGAAACTATGGCGCTTAAAAAGCATATTTGCCGCATTTGCAGATATAGGTTGGCTCAAGGCAGCTGAACCAGCTGTGGCTCCCTGTAATGCTTGGAATTCTAGTTTTTGAAGATCAAAAACATCCTTTTTACTGGGGTCAATAAAGACAGGGCCTAAAATCATATTAGTATCTGCATCTTTAGCCTTCATCATGGCGCTCAACCAATGCTTCCCTACCAAACAATCCGCATCGGTAACCGCAATCCATTCCGCCTTAGACGCTTTTACTCCTGATTCTATCGCTTTCTTTTTCCCTTCCCCATCATTATTAATAATGGTAGCTCCAGAAAACAAATACTTCTGCAGTTGAATCTGCGTATTATCGGTAGAGTTGTCATTTACAAAAATGAAATCCAAATCACCAGGGTAGTCTATTTTTTGCAACCCTTTTAAAAGTCTTGAAACATTAATCTCTTCATTTTTTAAGGCTACCACCACAGAGATGCTTGGCAAGCTAATATTAGTCTCATTTTGCACAGTTAATCTTTTTAGAGCAAGTCTAAATCGTATAATCAAAACCGAATATGCGCCCAAAACCAAAAATGCAACTAATACGAATGTTATCATTTTGAAGTTTTAAAAAGGCGTGCTTGCAAAACAAAGACAACTCCAATCAACGCGGGTATTGCTAGGTTGATACACCAAATTGCAAAAGATGTGGATACCATTCCAATTTCGTTAGTTGAAATAACCGCAAAAACCGTAATAGCCACTACCTCACGGACACCTAATTCAGCTAACGTAATAGTTGGAATAGCAGTTAATGTAATAAAGTACACCGGAATCAATATGAGTGCTTCCACCAAACTTATGCCTACATCGAAAAAAGTAAGTAATAGGAAGTATTGAACTGAAAAAACAGAGTATCTCAATAAAGAAATTCCAAGCACTTTTAATAAATCACCTTGGGTATAATAAGAGAATACTTCAATGTATTTCTGGAACCTATCCGCCAGAAACTTAATTCGGGATAATAGAATACTAAGAAACGAGGTATTAATAAATGTTAGAATGGACAACACAAACAACACCACATATAGCTGTATCCCTATATAAATAGAAAGGCTTCCTACCACATCCGTTTGGTATTTTTCAAAGTAGAATAATAGACAAAAAGCTCCAACTAAAAGGGTTACTAGCAATTGCGATAAACTACTTATTACAGTTATTAGCGCGGCAACAATTCGATCACCATGGTTTATGTAAACCACTCTGCCTGCATATTCACCAATTCTATTTGGGGTAAATACACTTACCGTTACTCCCGACAAAACGGCTTTAAATGCTCTAAGGAATGATAGATTCTCAATTTTTAAAATAAGATAGCGCCATTTCAGGGTTTCTAAACCCCAATTCACCAACATTAAGAAAATGGCAAGAATTAACATCCAAATTCTACCTTGAATTTGAAGGTGAGAATTGAAGTAATCGGATATTTCATTAATGTTTTGGGTAGAAAAAATACGGTCATAAATAAACCAAAAAGTAAGTACTAGCATCAGCACCTTTAGGAACATACCTAAATATCGGAATAGTTTGTTTTTATTTGTGTTTTGCATCTGCTAGGTACAAACAAATTTATTCAATTTGGCAATAGAAAAAATAGTTTTAGGCATCGATCCTGGAACAACCATCATGGGGTACGGAATAGTTAAAATTACAGGAAAAAAACCTGAAATGTTAACCATGGGAGTAATTCATCTAAGTAAGTTACCTAGTCATGGAGCTAAGCTTAGACGAATTTTTGAAAGAACTTTAGGATTAATAGATGAATTTAATCCGGATGAAGTGGCTTTAGAGGCCCCTTTCTTTGGAAAGAATGTACAATCCATGTTAAAATTGGGACGGGCGCAAGGGGTAGCTATGGCTGCAGCTGTATACAGAGATTTACCCATTTTTGAGTATGCTCCTAGAAAAATAAAGCAATCTATTACAGGTTCAGGAACGGCTTCAAAGGAACAAGTGGCAGCTATGTTGGTTAGTATTCTTAAACTTAATAAAGATAATCTGCCCAAGCACTTAGATGCCACAGATGGCTTAGCAGCAGCTTTATGTCATTACTTTCAAGGAAACGCAGTAAATACTGGAAAAAGCTACTCCGGATGGGACTCGTTTATTAAAAACAATCCAAAAAGAGTCAAATAATTAAATCTTGCTAGCAATGGCCGTTGCTATGGATTGAAATTCATCCACCTCAAGTTCTAATTTGGGATTAGAAAAATTTAGATCTCCCATACCTGAAATTGGTACCAAATGAACATGTGCATGTGGAACTTCTAGCCCAATGACAGCAATACCCACTCTGTTACAAGGAATAACTGCCTTGATAGCTCTAGAAACTTTCTTACAAAACGGCATCATCTCCGCTAAAATATCATCGTCTAGATCAAAAATGTAGTCCTCTTCTACTTTAGGTACCACCAAAGTATGACCTTTAGCCAAAGGAGAAATATCTAAAAAGGCATAAAACTTTTCATTTTCTGCAACTTTAAAAGATGGGATTTCTTTATTAATAATTTTAGTAAATATGGAAGACATATTACCTCGACAATTCTAAAATTTCAAATTTCATCACACCTGTGGGAACGCTTACCTCTGCAATTTCTCCTACAGAAGTACCTAGCAAACCTTTTCCAATAGGAGATTTAACAGATATCTTCCCAGCCGCCAAATTTGCTTCTTTCGGAGCTACTAACGTGTAAGTCATGGTGGCACCGTTAGCTACATTTTTAATTTTTACGGTAGACAAAATAAGCGCTTTTGAAGTATCCAAATTAGAATCATCAAGGATTCGAGCGTTACTTAATTCATTTTTTAAACGTGAGATTTTGGCCTCTAACATACCTTGAGACTCCTTGGCGGCATGGTATTCCGCATTCTCAGAAAGATCCCCTTTATCCCTTGCTTCTGCAATTTGCTTAGAAATAAATGGACGTTCAACCTTTTCCATTTGCTCTAGCTCTGCCTTAGCCGCTGCTAACCCTTCTTCTGTATAATATGATATATCCGACATATTTACCTTATTTATTATAACAAGACAGTCCCGCTAAAAAGCGAGACTGTCTTACAAATATAATTCTATTTTTTCTCTTACGAGAATTAGTTTCAACTACCTATAAGTTTAAACGTAAACCAATGGTATGTACCCCTGAGAAATTTCTGGTGGCTCTATAACCGTAATCAATATCTAAAGTACTACCTGTTTTATTAATTGGCATTGCCACGGTAACACCCGCAGTTAAACCTGTGTAAGCAATTGTAGACTCTGTCGCATCGGCAATTTTATCTTCATACAAATATCCTAAACGACCCATAACAAATTCTTTGTAGGCGTATTCAGCACCAAAACTAATTTGATCTTTCCCGAAAGAATTTGACATAAAGTTAATTGCTGGTGAAACCCGATGGGTAGCTCTAACTCCAGTTGAATCAGAATTTTCTAATTCATCAATCAAAATATCATAGGTCAATCCAATATTAAGAATAGACGGTAATTCAACTCCTTGAGTTCTTTGAGAAACGGTAAACTCCTTGTTATCAATTTGAGTTTTAGTAGACAATCCATCTCCTTCAAACTTCATTTGACCGCCAATGTTCTTAAGCGCAATTCCAAATTTGATGTTACGGTTTTCACCAGTCACATAGCGAATTCCAAAATCAAATGCCACAGCAGATGCTTTTGCATTAGAAATTCCTTCACTTACTACTTTTGTGGTAATACCCGCGTAAATACTGTTAGAAAACTCTCTTGCATAAGAAACATAGAACGTGCTGTATTGCGCATTAAAAGTTCCTGCGTCATCCGGAAGATCTACGGTTGTTCTGTTTAAGTCGCCAAAATCAGTAGTTTGAAAACCGGCACCTACAACAGAGTACTCACCCATTCTTTGCCCATATCCAAATGAACTTATTCCGATTCCAGAACCTCCAAGCCAAGAATTGTAGCTTAGATTTAAATCCATTTTCTTAACCATGGCAAGACCCGAAACATTTAAGAACGTAGCTTCAATACCAGTAACACTAGCTGAGTTAGCATTTGCAAAACTTGCACTTCGAGCCCATGGATTGATTTTTAGTTGCTCTCCACCATTGGAACCAATTCTATCTTTATTACCGGCCATAAGACTAGGAGCCGCTAACAACATAGCCAAAGCAACCGAAAACAATTTAATTGTATTATATCTTTTAATCATAATAACTTTATTATAAATTCTTTAAATCAAACCACTATTAAAATGAATCTAAATCAACCGGTCTTAATGCTCCAAACCATTTAAGCACAACCTCTCCAACATCTGGAACTTCCACATGTACTAAGTACATTCCACTAGCAACTTGAATTCGTGCATGATTTTTCAAATCCCAATTTAAGTAGGTTACTGAATCATCATCCTTTTCAAATTCTCTTACTAATACTCCATTAAGTGTATAAATTCTTACTTTACACTTTTGAGGTAGGTTCGTAATCTTAACCTGAAAATCATTTTTATCCTGCTCATACTCTGAATAGGCATAATATGGATTAGGCACAATTCGAATTTTATTAAGAGACTCTGACAAGACATCCTTTTTGTTCGTTTCAGCTTCTAACCCATCTAATGAGAATCCATAAGTTGGTCGACCTCCATTTATGGTAGCCACAATATTATTTTGGTTATCGCTACCCGTTGTACCTCCAGGATACATCACAATACCATTTCCAATACCTACAAAGTTATCGCCTCTTACATACTCTTTCGAATTATAAACAACAGGACCTCTTTCTACTAAGTATTCAACACCTGCTACAGGCTCATCACCTATACTTAAACGAGTACCTTCTGCCCATTTAGCATGTTTCTTATTAACTCTTAATTGAACTACTGCTTTGTTCGATAACAATTCTTCATTAAAAGTAAGGGTTGGAAGCCCTACCCACATTGCAGATCTGTAAACGTGGTAGAAGTCTTCTACGACACCAGTAGCTAATTTTTTGTACATAAACTCACCCATATCATAAGAAGGCATACGGTTTTCTGGGAAATTATAGTCTAATGGTTGTTTAAGATTTACATGCTCTTCCACATCATTATTTCTAAACACATATACATAATGCTTACCTCCAAAACGAATTCTATTACTAGAAAGTCCTTCATAAATAACATCTGTAGGATTCCACAACATATCATTTCCATTTTCGGAAACTATATACGAGTCTTCACCAAAAGCCATGTTCAATCTATCGCCAGTCTCAATGTCAATTGCGTAACCAGGGAACCATCCCATTCCTTGAGAAGAAACCAAATCACCTTCGGCAGCATTGTATCCTGCATCATCAACCGTCAAACCGTTTTTATCTACGGATTTATGTTTACGAGGAGAAAGTTTAAGTGCGTTACTATCTGACAGAGTTGCATCGTCTTGCATTTCTACAACAACCACTCTAGTCCATTTAGATTTATCCTTAGTGAAAACAATATCCACACTATTTAAGAACGACAATTGAATACCTGCATGAGTAGGAGCATCATCTAGAGATAAATTGCTTTCCATCATTTTTTCCCAATTCGTCTTCTTTTGCGTTTCTGTGGTATTGCTTGCACCACGAGTAGCCATAGGTCCGTGAACATTCCATGTTCCCAATCTTGCAGGAGCCCAAACTCCTTCGATAACATTTTCATAAACTTCGTCCTCATCAATAGGAGTTCCATCTCTACTTCCATTATTATCGATTCCCATATCGTAATCCATGAGGCCTTCTTGTCCATCCTCTGCATTTACACCTGAACGAATCCAGTTTTGAGCAGAGTTACCATCAGTACTTGGAACACCGCCCAACCATGGGGAATTAAAATCATCGTACACAATAGATGCGCCAATAAACCCATTATTAAATTTATCATACCACGCATTTTCAGCGTTTTTAATGGTAATTGATATACCTAAACTTGGAATCAACTCTTCTTTTTGAGCATTAATAGAGGTAGAAGAAGAAATAGTGTCATTTCCTAATGCTCCACCTGTTAAATCCCAATACGCATAATCTAATCCTGCATCATCAATTTCTCTATAAGCTATCACATAATCGCCACCTTTAACCTGGAGGGGATCAATAATTTTAACTTCAATTGGTGTATTGGTTAACCCCGCAATGTCACCCACAGTATAAGTAGGGTTCGATACTTTATAAGGGGCACCTTCCATCACCTTATCATGACTTGCTTGATCTAATTGAAGAGCATGACCGTTATTACCAATTCCTTCGATTCTAGTAACCGGCACAAAATCACCATAGGTAGAGTTCAATGTAGTTCCTTGGTTCTGCATATTTGTAAAATGCGGAATACCAGAGTACCTAGCAATTGGTCCTGTTGGAGCTTTTCTAGATGGAAGGTATGGTGTTCTTTGACCATCTAATCCATTAGCATCCACCTGACTATATTCTTTATACTCATTATGAGCATATGCAATAGCCATGTAGTAATAAGTTTTGTAGTTTACTAATCTTCTATCGCCTGTTGCAAAGAAGTCTTCTGTAACAGTGAATGATTTATAAACACCATCATTAGTAGCCTCATCAACCCTTAACTCCGGAACCACAGATTGTAAATCTAGGTCATATCTATAATTAATCAAACGGGTAACATCATCTTTAATATCACACTGGAATACTAATCTTGCTCTATCATCATTATATAAATCTGCAGCTGAAACAGATGCATCTTTTAATTGATAAACTTGATATCCTTGAAACCTGTATGATCTATATTCGGTTACAAGCGAATCGAATAAGATAGGATCATCTTCCTTACTCACCCAATCACCGTTGTCATCTTGAATAGAATCGGTAGGAGCCACAATAAACGGATCAATTTCAAAATAATCATCATTAGCATTGTTACCACCTTCGTTTGATAGTTGGAATACTAATTGCTTGTCCATTTCATTAATGCTAACTGTAGGTGCATCAGGACCGTCCAATAATTGAAAACAGTTGTCAAATAGTGCTTGCGTTTTACTATCTGCTTGTTTCATAGCTTGAACTGAAGCAGCAGCACCACCAGAATTGGCTTGAGCCCATACTACTCCAACAGTAATATTATTAATTGCTCCAGGAGCTAATCCAAAAGGACCCGCAGATTGAACAAAACGTCTGTCAGCAGGAACATTCCCCGCAGTAACCTCAGTCCAAGGTGCTTGAGGAGCACCTCCAGTACCCCATCCCTTTGGATCTGAATTATCTGGAAACATAAAGTCAGCTTCAACTAGTGGTTGTATTACACCTCCACTATTTTGATGTCCTGTTCCACCATAATACATTAAGGAATTATCTTTCCAAATTGATCTTAAGAAATTATAATAATCGGAAGCCACTCGAGGGTCACCAATATCAGAATTATCGTTATTATGATAAAGGAAAGCACGCATTCCTAATCTTTCGTTATCTACAATACCATCACCGTAACCAACACCAGAACCACTATATACAATTCCATCATCTGCAATTGCATCGGCATAGTTATCACATAAACAGTTATCCTTACCATCGGCATCTTGGAAAGGACCTTGGAAGAAGTCTACCCCAATTGCTGGTGGGTTTTCACCATAACCTGGACGACCCGAGTTATCTTCGTCAAACTCATCTCCATTATAACAAAACCCTAACCCACGCTCTACATCACAACCAACGTAGTCATCTTGTGCATTTCCAAGATCTGGATCCACCCAAAAACCAAAATAGGTATCTCTTAAATCAAAGGAGGAACGGTTTACTAATTCATAGTTATAGAAGGTCATGTTATTCACTTCGTCATTTGTTGCAAATGAGAAGGCTTGAGCTCTAATTTCCATACCAATTGCCTGACCACCAGTTTCTGTATGAATATTTCCTTTATCGTTAAATATCCACCAAAGATTCTCATCTCCGTAAATATTCACCAATTGGCCTCCACATTCTACATTACCAGATAAATCATATCCTGGGTAGTCACCAGCCGCATAGTTATAATATCCATCACCATCCACATCAAAGAAAGGTGCTAAATAAGCAGCTTCATCTCTAGAAGGATCACCGTGAGCAGGCCATGTTTTAATAACCTCAGTAGCCTCTCCAGTACCTGCCACAAAGGCATCTACTTCCGTACGTGTACTTTTAAAATGTGTATCCCAAAGATCACAAGTAGTAGGTTCAATTTCGGCAGTAATTGTGCTTAAGGGCCCAGTCCAGAAATCCATACCTACTTGACGGAATCTCAATGCGGCAACCTTTAACTGTCCTGAAGCATCTCTACCCCCTAACCATAAAGAACCTGCAAACAATGAAGTTTTACCCGAGTTTTTTGGAATTTCATATTGAGGCACCCCTACTAAATCCCACCACATGTCACCACCGGTTTGAATCATTGCACGGACGTTATTAATAGATAACTCCTTCCATCCAACAGGAGGAGCGCAATTCGCAGCAATTGCATCGTCAGAACCGCTTCCCGATTTTTTACTTCCACCTTGATACTCACGAGCATATGTGAATGTAGAAATCAAAAGCGCTAAAACGGCTAATATGGTAGTTTTAAATTTCATAATATTTCTTTCTTTAACCATAATTTGTAACTAGTATCTTATTAAATCCTTCTTTTTATTAGAACGTTACCATTACCCCAATTCTTGTTCTACGAGGTAAATTGTAATTTCCAGGATTATTAATTTTCATTGAATATTGTTCACTAAACGACTGTGGATCTAGCGTAGACTCAATATCATTTTGGTAACGCGCATCTTTAAGGTAACCATCATCACTTGCTAAGCCAGTGTAACGGTAAACTGTACGAACATTTAAACTATTTAAAACATTAAACATTTGTAAATAAACATTCATGTTCATTGGGTGTTTACTGTCTTTAGCTAATACAATATCTTTATCTAATCTAAAATCCATTTTAAATTGCCAAGGTAATCTTGAACCATTAACAGAACCTTGTAAAGTAGCAGAACCTTTTGGAGTAATAAATCCTTCTCCTGTTACAATGTTTTGTCGGGAGTATGGAGTACCAGAACCTACATTAAAAATGAAGTTGGCTCCAACACCTTCAAGCCATTTAGCTCCAGAAGGTCCATCATAAGCTTTACCCATTCCAAATCTGTAATCAAAATTAGCCACGATATTATGACGCTGATCGTAGTTCAATGGACTTGTATTTCTTAAACTTTGTCTTCCTGAACGCACCAAGTTTTGAGCACTAAATGCATCTGAACCAGTACCTGCAGCAAATTGTAATGTATATGAAGCCGTTAAACGAATGTTTTTGGTTCTTCTTAAATCATATGAAAGAATTAAACCTTTAACCGTACCGAAATCAATATTTCCGTAAGTCATATACGTTTTAGGATATGCATCTTGAATACCCACAACTTGAACCATATCACGTAATTCTCTATAGAAAGTTTCTAAAGTAATTGATGAGTTACCTGTAATAACTTGCTTGAATCCAACCGCGTAATCAACAGTTTGTGAAGGTTTCAAATTTGGATTACTAATTGGATTGTTGTTAATAGCTTGATCCATATAGTAATAGTCTACAATATTTAATCTAGCCGTAGAAGAAACACCGTTTGCTGTAGGTCTTCTAGTAAGAACATCATAATGCGCAAAGAATAATGCATCGTCATTAATTGGGAAAGAGAATGCAATACGAGGCATCACATTTACTTGAGGAGTGTAATCTTCAAATGAATTCGCATTCATATCTGAAGAACGTGTATTTTCTTTATCCACTAACAGAGGAAAGAATCCAGAACCTTCAACTAAGTTATCAGCGCTAGCTACTTCAACACCTTCAGAGTTGTACCAAGTATGGTCATCACGGTAACCTAGAATGTTGGATGGATTCTTAATATCATCCACATAAACTACGTAATCATCTCCAATGTTACTTGGTACAGAATAATCACCTTCCATATCTCCTGCAATTTGCTGAACTTCATTTTCTCCTGCTTTTACAGTTGGTAGTAAAACATACTCATCTTTCAATACGGATTGATTTAAATCTAGTCTATCCACACGGATACCTACATTAAACACTAAATCATCAAAAGCATATTTATCTTGAATCCAACCAGAAACATAGTTAGGACGGAAGGCATCAATTGGGCGAGTGTAGTTACCAAACTCATCGGTTTGATTAAAGTAATCGCTTACAGACGAACTTCCGGTAGTTTGATTTCCGTAAGCATCATACCCATAATAAGTAACTAAATTATTACCGTTATTTAACAACTCACTAGCAGAAAAATAATTAATATTTAATTGTTCTGGAGAAAGACTGTTAAAGTCAACAAAATCATTTCCATCCGTATACAATCCTAAGTTTTTACGTAAGTTATAATCAAAGAATGATTGTGCATCTTCATTAACTTCACCTCTGTAAGCACCTGGAGCCGCATTCAACCTTTCATAAGAAACAGTTGCATTGGTTTGGTCTGAAGTAACCGTTGGGTTCATTTCATCCAAATTTTGCAAATGAGAGTTTGTTCTCAAATTACCAATAGTCCACAAACCTCTTGGAGCGATACTATAAGACCTCTGAACTCTTTGCTCGTATTCAAAACCAACCGAAACAGCGTGCTCTTTAATATCAGCAGACCCCATTAAACTAACACGGTATTGCTGACTTTTAGATTTACGATAGTTGTTATTTACAGCGGCATGACTATTCCAAACTCCGTATATATCTCTTGCTTGAGATCCATTTAGATATCCACCCCCGTTTAATACATTTTCTTGATTTCTTAGGTAGGTATTTGCCTCTCCTACTGTTGAAGCTGCATCATGATCGTAAATAGGGTTTCCATTCTCATCATAACCTTCCCATCCATACACATCATAATAACCTTGAGTATAGGCTGCCATTTCTGGATTAACATCACCAGCAGTGAATCCAATTAAAGTGTCTTCAAAAGCGGTTTGCACATTATAAGTACCTGAAGTTACCCAGCCAATATCGTGACCCAACCATAGAGAATCATTACCTGTTGGATCTAAAGTAACCGACTCGTATGTTCTATCTTGGAATCTTTGAAACTTCCCTACATAACCATATTTCCAGAAATCATCCCCATGAACAGGATCACCAGACTCCGTATTTCTTTCATTATAACCAAATTGAATTGAGTAGAAAGCGTTACTCACACTTGATTTTGATTTTGCATCGCCAGAAGCATTGGCAAACCTTTGAACAAAACGACCAAATACTCTCCAGTCATTGTTATTGATTTTTGCATTATGCTCATAGTTATATAAAGAGTTATTGTAACGACCAGCGGTTGTTCCACCAATATTACCAGTAATCCCATTATAAGAACCACCAAAAGTAAGGTTAGTAGTTTTTCCTGTATTGAAATCAAGCTTACCATTAATTACATATTGGCTTCGCCCAACGTTTTGTCTGGTTTTCACTTTCTCAAAGGCATCAGCTCTTAACAATTCAGCACTCTGAATAGTTTGAGAATACCCAGGAATAGTAGTTACAGGATCACTTTTTAACTTAGCTAGCTCATCATCCTTAATCTTCCACATTCCAATAGCAGATGGTGCATTATCCACCACATTTGTATAGTTACCTGAAACAAAGAAGCCAACAATTGGCTCTTTAGTTTTATTTCCATTAGAATCTTTCTTCATTAATAGCGGCCCAGAGAGAGATGCTTCCAATACATTATAGCCATAAGCATCTAATCCGTACATTTTATCGTTTAGCTTAAAGCCAGAAGTTAAGTATTCAGCAGCACCATGATATTCAGAAGAAGGACCTTTAGTTGTAATACTAATTACTCCACCTGTAACATCACCATACTGAGCTGGCAAACCTCCAGATATTACCGAAATCTCACCAATTGCACTTTTAGGAAGGTTTGACGAACCTAAAACTTTCATACCATCAATGTAGTAGTAATTCGCATCAGAACGCGCACCTCTAATATTAAGGTTACCCGTACCATCATCAGAAGAATAAACACCGGCAGTGTTTTTTGCCACATCAGCTGCCGAACGTACCGCCATATTTCCAAAATCTTCGGCAGAAACTGTAGCTTTTACGGCAGTGTTACCTTTATCAATAAGTTTGTTCTTATACTCTACCTTAACGAATTCCTTCATTTCAATAGAAGTACTTTCCATCTTTACATCTACAAACTTCACCTCTTCTGATGTCACAACAATACCAGATAAAGCGATTGGCTTAAATCCAACAGAAGAAGATTTTAAAGTATAAGTACCTGGCTCAATTGGCTTGATAGAAAAATTTCCATCAAAATCAGTTTGAGCACCAGTAACCTGAACACCGTTCCTTTCTAGAATAATATTCACAAAAGGCAAAGGCTCACCCTTCTCTTTATCTATAATCTTTCCTTTGATCTCACTTTGACCTGCCTGAGCCATCGCTCCAACAGACACAACTACAGCCAGAATGAATAATGATAGTAACTTTTTTAACATAGTTTAATATTTAGTAACTCGAAATGTTTTTTTCCCAAATTTAAAAGGGCGTAAAGATATATATTCTGTACACTAATACAAATATATTTAACTGCTCTAAACCTCCTTTATTATCAGTGTTTTGCACGATTTTTACTACACTTTTTTTTGTCATTTTTTTGCAAAATCAAATTTTGAACATCAAATCCTGATTTGGAAAATAACCAAACGTTAATAAAAATTAACATTTACAACATCCTTCTCAAACCAATGAAAACTCAAAACTCGTAGCAAGAAAAACGAATATTAAAACTGTTTATTTAATTCAAACAATTTCAAAGATTCAAATTCACTTAAGTTCACGAAAAATAATCTTTTGGGTTGGGTTAAACTTTTTTAACAGTTGAGATGTTTGATTAATTTCTTAAATATTAATTACCTATAAATAACTGACATACAATTTTTTAAATATAAATAAAAGGGTTTCATTTAATTCTAAAAAAATGATTTTTTATTGGTAAGGTCTTTCTAGGATGGTTTTGGCAATAATTAAATCCTCTAAATCAAGGTCTACTTCTCTTTGAGGAGAAATACCTTTATAATTTTTGTCGCGAACCTTTGAATTATCAGTAGTATTTTCTGCAGATGACAAACCAGAAGGAATATTTTCAATTGCAGTATCTACAACATCTTGATCAGTCATTGTTTCTTTCTCTTTTCTTCCTTCTTGAAAAGAATAATCAACCTTTGTTTCGTGATTTATTTGCTGTGGTTCTGTAACAGAGTCCTTTTGCATCCCGTACTTTTGCTCAAATTGATTTATCAAATCTTCAAAACCAAACGAAGTACCCGTGGAAGTTTCTTCTGCTGAGCTTTCACTCGTAGACTTTTTGTCTTCCTGACCTTTTTTCCAAGCTTTATAAATCAATGATGCAATACCAATTATTGCATACAACCAAATTCCCTCACTACCTGCTAACATCATCCTCTTCTAAACCATTTTTTCCAAAAAGGTTCTCCTTTAGAACTTCTGTTTCTATTGGATTTCTTTTGGTTATTTTTCATCGACTTTTTCGTCTTTTTAGACTGTCTTTTTCGATATTCCTTTTTAGCCTTTTCATTGGCCTTTTTAGCTGCTTTTTCTTGCTGCGCAGCATTTTTTTCTTGTTCCTTTTTTGTGGGTGGCTTGGGAGTCTTTTCTTGAGACAAAAGAATTCCAGGCAGCAACAAAATACTACAAATTAGAATAAACTTTAAAATTAAAGGTTTTATTACTTTCATATCTAGAAACAATATGCCGCTTTTTTCGTATTAAACTTAAACTACCTTTGCAACAAATGTACCTCACAAAGGTTACTTATTTTTTTGAACAATAAAAGAACCATATAAATGAAGATTTCCATTCTCAAATTATCATTAGTATTACTGGCGCTTCCTTTCTTTTCACATTGCTCGAAAAACAATCCCAATACCGTTATTCCGAATGTCTTTGTTGATGTTCAAATAAACATTAATGAGCCAAGCGCTTTTGACCTAGGACCCATTGGAGGTTACTTATATCTTAATGGAGGCTCAAATGGACTTATTGTATACCGGGCAGATTTAAATGAGTTTAAATGTTATGATCGTCACTCTCCTCACAATGTAGATGATTGGTGTCAGGTATCTGTAGATTCAACCGGTTTTGTTTTACAAGACCCTTGCAGTGGTTCAGAATTCTCCATTTTTGATGGCTCTATTTTAAAAGGCCCATCCACCATACCGTTAAAACAGTATCCTACTACATTTGACGGAACTTACATATTAATTTCAAATCAATAAAAAGCAAAAAAGGCCCGAGCATTACACCCGAGCCTTTCCTTATTGTTTTTTATCTCTTTAGTATCTGTATTCGTCACTTTTAAAAGGGCCTTCAACAGTCACTCCAATATATTCAGCTTGATCCGGACGTAAAACATCTAACTCTACTCCAATCTTCGCTAAGTGTAATGCCGCTACTTTTTCATCTAAATGTTTAGGAAGCGTATATACTTTGTTTTCGTATTTCTCAGGAGTACACCATAATTCAATTTGCGCCAACGTTTGATTGGTAAATGAATTTGACATTACAAATGATGGATGTCCAGTAGCTAAACCTAAATTTACTAATCTACCTTCTGCTAAAAGAATAATATCCTTTCCGTTAATGGTATATTTATCAACTTGTGGTTTAATTACATCTTTAGTAGCCCCATGATTTTCGTTTAACCAAGCCACATCAATTTCATTATCAAAGTGACCAATGTTAGCCACAATACACTTGTCTTTCATAGACTCAAAGTGTCTTCCTTGAATAATGTCTTTGTTTCCTGTAGTAGTAATCACGATATCCGCTTCTAAAATGGCGTTATCCATTTTCTTCACTTCATAACCTTCCATTGCTGCTTGTAATGCACAAATTGGATCAATTTCAGTTACAATAACACGTGCACCAGCACCGCTAAAAGAAGCTGCAGTTCCTTTACCTACGTCTCCATACCCGGCAACTACCACTACTTTACCTGCTAACATAATATCAGTTGCTCTACGAATTGCATCTACTGCAGACTCACGACAACCATATTTGTTATCAAACTTAGATTTAGTAACCGAATCGTTTACGTTGATTGCTGGCATCACTAAAGTTCCGTTTTTCTCTCTTTCAATTAAACGGTGAACCCCAGTAGTTGTCTCTTCCGACAAACCATTGATACCTTCAACTAACTCTGGAAACTTATCAAAAACCATATTGGTTAAATCACCTCCGTCATCTAAAATCATGTTCAAAGGTTTACCACCTTCAAACCCAGTTAACGTTTGCTCAATACACCAATCAAACTCTTCCTCGGTCATATCTTTCCAAGCAAAAACCGGAACACCGGTAGCGGCAATAGCTGCAGCTGCTTGATCTTGCGTAGAGAAAATATTACAAGAACTCCAAGTAACCTCTGCTCCTAAAGCCGTTAAAGTTTCAATTAAAACAGCAGTTTGAATGGTCATATGCAAACAACCCGCAATTCTAGCCCCTTTTAAAGGTTGAGAATCTTTGTATTCTTCACGTAACGACATTAATCCTGGCATTTCAGCCTCTGCTAATATTATTTCTTTTCTTCCCCAATCGGCAAGTGAAATATCCTTTACTTTGTAATTATCCGTCTGTACCATTCTAACTTTTGTTTTAAAAACGGGTGCAAAGATAGTTGTTCAATGAAGTTTATTAAAAATAAAATCCTATCAAATGGTTCGCGATTACTTATAGCCAAATTAGATTTAAGTATTATAGACCATTTATATGACATTCGGTTAAATCCGGAAGAGCTAGAAAAGTTCAGAAACATTACCAATGACAAGCGCAAATGTGAGTTTTTAAGTATTCGAAAAGCCATTCAGTTTGTGTATGATGAAAATGAATTCATCACCTATTCCAGTAACGGAAAACCAAGTTTAGCTATTTCTGGCCACCGTATTTCTATTTCGCATTCTAAAGGGCTACTGGGAATAATCACCCACCCCACTTTAGAAGTAGGTATTGATTTGCAACATGAATCCCAAAAAATCACTCGAATTAAACACAAGTTTATGTCGGCAGAAGAATTAACTCCCGAAACCGATAATGAATGGCCGCTACTTGCTTTTTGGTGCGCTAAAGAAGCACTATTCAAATACTATTCGAAAGGGAACGTAGAGTTTAATACAAATTTATTTGTTACTCCTTTTGTACTGGAATCGTCTGGAATAATGCAAGGTGAAATTCGCATGCCCGATATGCAAAAAACTTTACCTCTTCCTTATGAGGTAATTGAAGATACGATGGTGGTTTACACTTTAGAATCTCCTACCAACGAATAAATGTGGAAATCTGTAAACCCTCTTCGTTTTATTGGACTTTAAAATAAGTTATACTTGCACTATGATTCTGCAGGGAATAAAAGAAAAATCTACCAACAAACAGAAGCAACTAGCGGTGCTAATTGACCCAGACAAGGGTCATCCAGAGCATTTAGCTAAGCTTGCTACTATGGCAAATGAGGCTAAAGTGGATCTATTTTTTATTGGCGGAAGCTTAATGGTAGGAAACGAAATGGAAGAAACCATTCGAACCATTAAAAGCCTTTCAGATATTCCTGTGGTTTTATTCCCTGGTAGCCCTTCGCAAGTTTGCGATAAGGCTGATGGAATTTTATTACTCTCCTTAATTTCTGGTAGAAATGCCGATCTATTAATTGGACAACAAGTTATAGCGGCCCCTGCCATTAAAAAATCAGGGTTAGAAGTTTTGCCTACCGGATATATGCTTATTGATGGCGGAAGGCCAACCACAGCATCTTACATTAGCGCTAGTCAACCTATTCCGGCAAATAAACCGGAAATTGCAGCTGTTACTGCAATGACAGGTGAAATGATGGGACTTCAATTAATGTATGCCGATGCTGGAAGCGGTGCGGACAATCCGGTGAGCCCACAAACCATTGCTGCGATTAAAAAAGTAACGCAATGTCCGTTAGTGGTAGGCGGAGGAATGAAAACACCCGAGGACGTTGCTAGAGCCTACGCTGCAGGTGCCGATATTGCGGTAGTGGGCAACGCCTTTGAAGACCATCCCGACTTACTTTTTGAAATTGCAGAAACACGCTTCCAGAAAATTTAACGCTTTATCGTAAAAATGAATACCCAAACTTTCCTCTTAAATAATTACAATACATTTTCTCCCAAAGTAACACGTTTGTTTTTCATCCTTTTTGGATTGTTATGTCTATCATTAATTTTATATAAGTGGTTAATAGCAGGTCAAAAAGATTATGAAAACCCAATCATCATTATTGGGGCAATCAACTTTCTTTTAATGGGTACTTTGGGTTTGTCAAAAAAGTCTCCTTTTGCCCCTAAGGTAAAAATTACAGATCAGGATATTATTTTACGAAAAGACATTATTGGTAAAAACACTAAGGTTAAATGGGATGTTATAGAAAAAATTGAACTAGGTTCTTACCAACTTACTTTTCACAAAAAAGATAGCTATTTCACTTTTCATTTAGATACTACCAAGGAGAGTTCTATTGCTATTAAGCAAGCCATAAAAAAAGCAGGCAACCATAAAAATGTTCTAATTACTGGATATTAGCATACCAAATCCAAAAAACATTCGTTTATCGGCAAATCCTTTAACTATGAAAACGAAATACATTTTAATTCTTTCCAGTATCACACTGCTATTATTCAACTTTACCAAAAACAAATCTCAAGAAAAATATACGCCACCCGGAACCGTGAAAGTAGGAACCTATTTTTTTATGGATGAAGCCGAAATTAGCAATATGGCCTGGATGGAATACGTGTACTGGACG
>JBMYWA010000008.1:0-48735 GCA_049606935.1 Salibacteraceae bacterium | reverse complement strand
ATGAATTTGTTTGATGCAATTAATCATAGTTTAACAACCATGGCAACTGGTGGTTTTTCTACTAAAAATGCATCCATGGCGCATTACGAATCTACCCCATTTATTCAGTACGTGGTAATGATATTTATGTTTTTAGCTGGGGTCAATTTTACCTTAACCTATTTCGGACTAAAAGGTAGGTTTTCCAAAGTTTGGCAAAATGAAGAATTTAAAACCTACTTATCCTTTACGGTAATTTTTGCAACAATGACTACTGTTGGAATAATGATTTTTACGGGGTCTGATTTTGAACCCGCGTTTAGAGATGGCGCCTTTCAGGTTATTTCGGTAATAACTACTACCGGATTTGTTTCTGCTGATTACACTACTTGGGCTCCCGTACTTACGGTGCTGTTCTTCTTCTTAATGTTTCTTGGTGGCTCTGCTGGGTCTACCTCTGGTGGAGTTAAAATTGTACGTCATTTGGTTATGATAAAGAACTCCTTTATGGAAATGAAACGAATTTTACACCCATCTGCTATTTTGCCTGTAAGATTAAATGGAAAAGCTGTTTCGCAGAGCGTAACGCATCACGTTTTGGCATTCATTATTGTTTACCTATCCATTTTTGTATTTGGATGTTTTTTTGTGGCTTTAACGGGTACCGATTTTACTACCACAATTAGTGCCGTAGCTACTAGTTTAGGTAATGTAGGTCCAGGTTTAGGATCCATTAGCCCGGTTGATAATTTTGCTCACCTACCCTATTTAGCCAAGTTTATGCTAGCCATATTAATGCTCATTGGGAGATTGGAACTATTCACAATTTTAATTCTGTTTACGCCCTATTTTTGGAGAAAAACCTAATTAAAACAAATCTAAATATGTTTTAAAATAACCCTCACTTGTAACTTCTTTATCATCAATTTTAAATTTGTGATTGGGGTACGGTAAAGAAAAATACGCAAAAGAAAAACGTTCGCCCTTGTTAATTTTTGGCATTGCAACTTTGTGGTTCAGGGCCTTTACTTTGCCCTTTGTAAAGAATTCCATCAAAAAACCAGGAAATATAACAATATCATCCGTAGCCGGTATATTTACCCAGTTCCCTGTGGCGTTCTCAAAATAAAAGTCGGAATCGAATCCAAACGGAAAAATGGTGAACAAGGAAACGTCTTTGTGAGCAGAGAGTCTAACGTTATTCCGTCCTTCTTCATCTTGTAGGTTTACTGGCGGATAAAAATTACAAGATATCATATGACCGATATGTTTTTCATAGAACTCTCTGAGGTTTGGAACCTCCATTTTTTGGATCATTTCTAATTCAAGATCTTTAATTTTCAATTGCAATTCATGCCATTCTTTATCAAAAAAGTTTTTAAACTCAATAGGAAAATTTTCAGGCTCCGTGAAATCAGATATCACAAAGGAATGCAACCTATCAGATGCGTACTGGTTTGAACTATCCTCCTGGCCTAAATAAGAGTAACCATCAAAACCATAGCCATACTCTTTTTGAAGAAATTTTGACTTATAGCCAGCGTCTTTTTCAATAAAAACAGATAATGCTTTTCTTAAAATTGATGAATTAAAAGACCTTGATTTGGTTTGAAAGAAACCATTTTTAAAGACTAGATTTGCCACCATAATTAGTACAATAATGAATTTTGAACTGAATACAATTTTAGAGGTTTTAGGGGTAGCATTCAACCTACTTTACTTAATTCTTTTAATTCAAGAAAAAATTGTGTGTTGGATATTTGGTATCATAGGCTCTGTTATAAGTATATGGCTGTTTTACAGAATGCAACTATTCTCAGAGTCTATCTTATATATTTATTATGTGGTTATTGGATTCTATGGTTACTATACTTGGAATAAAAGAGGAAAAAACAACGAAATTCTTACCATTTCAGAATGGAAGCTACCCTCTCATGTTTTAACCATTATTATTGGTCTATTTGCCGGTTATGGATTAGGATATTATTTTGATACTTATACCCAAGCTCAAAATGCCTATTTCGATGCGTACACTACTATATTTAGCTTCATTGCTAGTTATATGGAGGCTAAGAAAATACTAAGTTCATGGTACTTTTGGATCATTATTAATGGGGCAACCATATTTTTATATTCCAGCCGAGGTTTGGATATCTATTCTATGTTAACCATAGTATATTTTATTACCTCCTTTATTGGATATTTTAATTGGAAAAAAAAGTACGGATTGCAAAAAGAAAGTGAGGTACAACCTACTTAATTACTCGAGTAATTAAACGTAAATGATGAGAATAATCATGCATTTCATCATTAAAAATTCCTTGATGATCAATACGGTCTACTCGCACCTTTCCAGAGGCATGAATAATTTTGTTATCTCCCAAAAGAATTCCCACATGTGTAATTCTTCCTTCCTTATTATCAAAAAAAGCTAAATCTCCAGGAGTTGCTTCTTCAATAAAGCTTAACCTATCGCCTACCTCGGCTTGTTGGGCAGCATCCCTAGGTAAATCTACCCCACACATTCTATAAATTATTTGCGAATACCCAGAGCAATCAATACCAAATGGTGTTCTCCCACCCCACAGGTAGGGAGCATTTAAATAAAGAAATGCGGTTTCAATCAATAAATCTCTACCTTGACTAGGGTTATGGATGGTTTCCCCATCAAAAACATACCCTTTGTTTAAAAAAGAAATAGAAGATTGATTAAAATTAGGTAGAACGCTACCCAAAACTAGCGGAGAAAAAGACTCCGTTTTGTTTTCGTGAATTAACGATATCAGATCATTTGAAAAAGTTCTCGGATTCTTTTCAAAAGCCATAAAATCATCTCTCTTTATTTCTAAATGCTGTTTTCGGCAAATCCAAGATTCATAGCCATCATGAGAAGCACGAATTTTGATCCAGTTTTTACGCTCGTCAATAACACGGTAAATTTCACCAAAAAGCAACTGCGAAACCATTTCACTGGGATCAGAAGCTTCAAGCCTACATGGAACAATACTTAAGGCACAAATGCCATACTTCATGTTGAATCTTTTAAATTCTTTGGAATTTGCCTGCGGCAATACCCCAACAATAAACTCCAATTAAGGAGCTTCACAAAAATAATAATGCCCAACAAATAAAAGGTAACAACCTCTTATTTGATGGGCATTTAAAATCATCTTATTAACAGTCTTTCGTTATTACGAAAGATGGTAATTTATACTGCTTCAACAATCATGGCAGAAGCACCACCACCACCGTTACAAATACCAGCAGCACCACGTTTACCACCGTTTTGTTTCAATACATTAATTAAGGTAACTAAGATTCTAGAACCAGAAGAACCTAGAGGATGTCCTAAAGAAACTGCACCACCATTTACATCTACCTTAGAACCATCTAAACCAAGTTTTTCAATGTTAACCAATCCAACTACTGAAAACGCCTCATTTAACTCCCAATAATCAATATCAGAATTTTCTAAACCTGCTTTCGCTAAAGCTTTTGGTAAAGCTAATGAAGGAGCTGTTGTGAACCACTCAGGAGCGTGCGCTGCATCAGCATAACTTACAATCTTAGCAATTGGTGTTACTCCTAATTCTTTCATTTTTTCACCACTCATTAAGATTAATGCAGAAGCTCCATCGTTTAAAGTGGAAGCGTTAGCCGCGGTTACAGAACCTTCTTTTGTAAATACCGGACGTAAAGTTGGGATTTTTTCAAAACGTACGTTTTTGTACTCTTCATCTTCAATAACCAATACTGGCTCACCTCTTCTTTGAGGTACTTCTACCGGAACGATTTCGTTGTCAAACTTACCATCTTTCCAAGCTGCCGCAGAACGGTTGTAGGACTCTATTGCAAACTCATCTTGCTCTTCTCGAGAAATGTTACATTCGGTTGCACATTTATCTGCAGCAACTCCCATATGAAAATTGTTGTATACATCTTGAAGACCGTCCAATACTAATCCATCTTGAGCTTTGAAATCACCCAATTTGAATCCGTTACGAGAATTTTTGATGTAATGTGGTACTTGTGACATGTTTTCCATACCACCCGCAACAACAACATCGTTATCACCGGCAAGAATAGATTGTGCACCCATCATTACTGCTTTCATACCGGAAGCACATACTTTATTCACAGTAGTACAAGGAACGTTTTGTTCAATTCCTGCAAAAATTGCCGCTTGACGAGCTGGAGCTTGACCTAAACCAGCTTGTAAAACATTACCCATAAAAACCTCTTCAATCCACTCTGCTTTAATATTACCTTTTGACAAAGCTCCTTTAATGGCAGCAGCTCCTAATTTAGGCGCAGGCACAGTTGATAATGATCCGTTAAAACTTCCCATTGGGGTTCGTACCGCTGAAACAATAAATACTTCTTTCATATATCTTTAATTTTTATTCAATTTTTAGAGGCTGCAAATTTACAAATTCCAAAGGATTTATGCCATCTAAAACAAGGATTCATCGGCTGGCTTATTTAATGATAAGTAGTTTATTCTAGATGACCAAGAAGAACAATTGTTCCTCCTTGTTCAATGAAAAATTTCATATCGCAAACCTCAGGTGTCAGAATAGTTAAAATTAAAAGGGCATATTTCCATTTAGAATTCATAGATCGCTTATCCACAAAAAAAGCCACTTCAAAACTGAAGTGGCTTTTTTTTGGACTATAGTCATATTTTTTTTTACTCAAAAATCAATTTAAACAGCTTTGTAGATTTTCCATTTTGACCTAAAACTACTGTTTCATTTGAGTCAATTTGCACACTTACTTGAGGTCTGCTCATAACTTCTTCATCATCACCTTTTAGTAAAACATATCTATCAATTCTGCCTTCTTCTTGAACCGTATACAGAACAATATCGGTTTTAGAGCTAGTTCTTTTCCAGCCGTAAAACTTGCCTGATTCCTCGTAATAGGAATTTTTAGGGTTATCATTAAATAACAAATTAAAAGATCCATCTGGTAATTTTGTTAAAGCATAACCAGAATAGTATCCTCCATCGTTAGTGGTATGTTGGTATTTAGGAATTAATTCCATCCAAGCTACATCACCATCTGCATCGTATTTTACAATAATAATATTGCCATAAATGTAATGATTTGTACATCTCGTGTTACCATTAGCATCCGTATAACAGGTTTGGTAGTATCTGTATTGCTCACCAATCATAGTAACCGAACCATCTTTATGCTCTATTAACTCATCAATATCGTAAGAATAAAAGGCTACTTCTTTACCTTTTGCTTCTTTCTTTTTTGCTTTTTTCTTTTGCTTCTCTGAAGAATGTTGAACAATAAAATCTGTCGGGAATTCCTTAACCGACTCGTTTACAACCTCATACGTCTCTCCATCAATAGATATATTAAACACTCCGTTTTGAACACCACCTTCATCTGAAAAGAAACCAATAACATTAAAGTTTCCATTATCTAATCTCTCAAAAGTTAAATCACTCATATGACGTCCATCCAAACCAACATCAAAAACATCTGGCTCTTCCGACTCTTCACTGTAAACCTGCATCTCAAATGTATAATTGATCTCCCCTTTTTTGTACTTTCTTGAAGTATCAAAAATTTTCGCTAACAAATACACTTGACCATCATTTCCAACTTGCGAAGAATATCGGTAAAACCCACTATTTGATTCATCTATTTCAATATTTTTATGTCCCCATACTTCTTCCATATCGCGATCATAAACTACCATTCCAAAACGATCAACATCTTCCTTTCCGGTAGGTAAATCGGTAATAAAAAGCAGGTAATTTGAATCAGAAGAAACCTTAAATGAATAGTATGCAGATTCACGTTTTTTGTATCCTTCGTATGATGCGCTTGCTATGGTTTTAGGCTTACTAAACATCAATGTGGATTTATTCAATTTATGACTATATAAATAAGTCATCTTTTTCTTCTTATCTCTATAAGTGGTAAACATAATTATGTCATCCGACATTTGAACCATCCCTCTATAAGATAAATCCTTTTTATCGTGCTCTAATTTGAAGGTGGCTTTTTTCTTTAACGAAAGTTTATTACTGTAATAATAAATCGTCATTTGAGTGCCATACTTAGCCATTACATAGGTACCGCCTTCATCTTTACCAATTATTTGATCAACAAGTTCCTTTTTCTTAAGTTTAATTTCTTCTCCAATAACAATCTCTAAGCCATCAGGTCGTGAGTTTTGGGAAAACAAAGTTAACCCAGTAAATATCAGGGTTGTAAGCACAGTTAATTTTTTAATCACGTTCATTTTTTTAGAATTATTTAATATATTTATAGTTAAAGGGCCCAAATATAATCCTAATTTTAAATCTATACTCGAAATTCTTATAAAAAACATAATCGCCTGTATATCAACCAAATAAAGTTAGTCAAACATTTTTATATTGGATTGAATAACTTCTTATGAATAAGTGTTTTTTTAACTACTAAATCCTTTAAAAATTCAATATTATTGCATGTCATTTTTTTTGAATGGATAGCGAAGACAGAAAAGAACAAGTAAAGCAACTATTTGCCAATTTTTTGGTTCAAAATAAGCACCGAAAAACTCCGGAACGTTTTGCTATACTCGAAGAAATTTACAGTCAAGAAGGTCATTTTGATGTAGAATCGCTTTACAACCAAATGACCAGTAAAAAATACAGAGTGAGTAGAGCTACTTTGTATAACACCATTGAATTATTGCTAGCTTCTGGGTTAATCAGGAAGCATCAATTTGGTAAAAACCAAGCCCAATTTGAAAAGGCATTTGCCAACAAACAACACGATCATCTAATTGATGTTCATACCGGAAAGGTGATTGAGTTTTGTGACCCAAGAATTCAAATGATAAAGAACAGTATAGCTGAACAATTTGGTGTAGAGGTATTATATCATTCACTTAACATTTACGCTGATTTTTCGGCAGAAGGAAAAGAAATAAAAAATTCATAATAGACTAACAAAGCAAGAATGCAAGCAGACGTATTATTAGGGCTTCAATGGGGAGATGAAGGAAAAGGAAAAATTGTTGACTTTTTAACTCCCAAATACAACATTATTGCACGTTTTCAAGGCGGACCAAATGCAGGTCATACCTTAGAGTGGGATGGGAAAAAACATGTTTTACATACCATTCCATCTGGGGTTTTCAGACCTGACACCGTTAATTTAATAGGAAATGGTGTGGTAATTGATCCAGCCATTTTAAAAGGGGAAATTGAAGAATTAGAACCGTTTAATGTAGACATCAATGCTGTTTTACAGGTTTCTAGGAAAGCGCATTTAATTGTACCTACACATAAATTACTTGATGCAGCATCTGAGCAAGCAAAGGGGAAAACAAAAATTGGATCTACTTTAAAAGGAATTGGCCCAACTTACATGGATAAAACGGGTAGAAACGGTTTACGTGTGGGTGATACAGAAAGTGCTCAATTTGAAGAAAAATACAATGCACTTAAAGAAAAGCACTTAAAAATTCTTTCGCAATATGGATATGACCTTTCTACTTTAGACGAATTAGAAAAAGGTTTTTTTGCAGGTGTAGAGCGTTTAAAACAAATTCCGTTTGTAGATAGCGAGCACTCTGTAAACAAGGCTTTGAAAAATAATCAGCGTGTATTAGCCGAAGGAGCTCAAGGGTCTTTACTAGATATTGATTTTGGATCTTATCCATACGTTACCTCTTCTAATACAGTTACCGCTGGGGCTTGTACCGGATTAGGCTTAGCTCCAAATAAAATTGGAGAAGTATTTGGAATCTTTAAAGCGTATTGTACACGTGTAGGAAGTGGTCCTTTCCCAACTGAGTTATTTGACCAAGATGGGGCTACGTTAGCCAAAAACGGACATGAGTTTGGGGCTACTACAGGAAGGCCAAGAAGATGTGGCTGGATTGATTTACCAGCGTTGAAATATGCAATAATGGTAAACGGAGTGACTAAACTTATCATGACTAAAGCAGATGTTTTAAGCGGTTTTAATGAAGTTAAAGTTTGTACTCACTATGATTACCTAGGGGAGCAAATTGATTACTTCCCATATGATATTGTTGGTAATGAAGCCAAACCAGTTTATAAATCGTTTCCAGGATGGGAAGATGATTTACAAAACTTAAGTAGCGAAGCGGATTTCCCGGCTGAATTGACAGACTATGTTTCTTATTTAGAAAAAGAATTGGAATGTCCTATTTCTATCGTATCTGTTGGTCCTGATAGAGAAAAAACACTTGTAAGAGATCAGTCAATTTTAAAATAGTAATTGATAAAAAACTTAAAAAAGTGATTAAATCAATATTTAATCACTTTTTTTTGCACGCTATTATTATATGAAGGTTAGCTACATTTTTGCCAAAGCTTGTTTAATCATTGGGATTTTCTCATTGATATCTCCTTCATTTACACTGGGCCAAAAAACCAATAAAATAAAAATATTAGGAGCAGATAATGCCTCCATGGACACCAAAAAAGGTACTAGAATTCTAGTAGGTAACGTTCGTTTTAAACAAGGTAAAACCTTGATGTATTGCGACAGTGCTGTATCTTATTCTAAAAACACCTTAATGAAAGCCTTTGGACATGTAAAAATTGTAGACAAGGCAAAAAAAACAACTATGGTGGGTGACTCCTTAATTTTTGACGGGGCCAAGCATTTAGGTAAGTTAAGAGGCACAATAACCCTTACCAGCGAAACCCAAATATTAAAGACCAGAAGGTTAGATTTTGATACCCGAACCAATAGTACTAAATACTACGGAGGAGGAGTTATTACCAGTACCGAAGACAACTCTGTTTTAAAAAGTGAACGAGGATATTACAACACCACCACTAAAGTTTTCTTTTTTAAAAATAATGTAGAATATGTAACCGATGAATACACCATTTTATCTGATACAATGGAATACAATACAGAAAAAGAAATTGTTACATTTCATGGTCCAACTGATATAATTAGCGATTCAAGTTCCATTTATTGCGAAAGCGGCTTTTATGATGTTCCTAATAAATTTTCAACATTTTCTGTAAATGTAAAAATGGTATCTGAAGACCAAGTAATGAATGCAGATAGCATTATTTACAATCAGAAAACTAATTTTGGAGAAGGTTTTGGGCATGTGGAAATAATTGACTCCCTAAATAAAACAGAAGTTTATGGAGATTATGCACGCTACAACAGAGCAGAAAAGTCATCATTAGTAACCGGTAATCTTCGAATGATTATGGCCTTTACCAATGACACCCTGCAATTGCATTCCGACACATTAGTTTCAAACATGGACCCTACGGGTAAATTTAGATTGGTATACGCTTTTCATCATGTACAATTTTACAAACCTGATTTACAAGGAAAATGTGACTCTTTGAGTTTCTCAGAAATTGATTCCACCATCAGAATGTACAAAACACCGGTTGTATGGGTGGATAGTAATCAAATAACGGGTAAAGAAATTGTAATTAAAAACATGGATGGCGTTATTGAAAGCATGCAAATATTTGAAGAAGCATTTATAGTTTCTGAAGAAGATTCGGCTCTTTTCAATCAAGTAAAAGGTAAATCACTTTACGCCCATTTTAAAAACAATGAAATTTACAGAATCGATGTAAACCGTTCTGGTCAAACCATTTATTATGTTAGAGATGAGAAACAAGAATTGATGGGAATGAATAGATTGGATTGTAGTAACATGAGCATATTTGTTGACTCTAATGGAATTAACAACATAAAGTTTTACAAACAACCCGATGGTGTTTTTATACCCATGAGTAAGGTTACTGACGACAAAAAATTACTTCGATATTTTTATTGGAGAATTGACGAAAGACCTGAATCTGAAAAAGACATCTTTATTTGGAAAGAAGTCCCTGACTACATCGTTAAACGAAGAAGAAGAAAGTAAAGCCACTTTCATAACCACAAATTAACTACCCTCAAAAAACCATAAATTTTATTTATATTAAAATTCTATTTTCCCATACATTTCTGTGACAAAAAACACCCCATTTTTCAAATGTTGTTTTTAAGTTTGCATAACAAAATTTTATTTAAAATCTAATTTAATAAATTATAAATTTAAAATTCAGTAAACTACAACCATGAAAAACTTTCTTTACCTGGGAGTAATTGGAATTTTAGTTTCAAGCTGTGGAGGAGCAGAAGAAACCAAACCTATTACACAACCTACAGAAAATATTACCACAGTGGAACCAACCAACGGCAGTACTTCAAAAAATACTTACTCCAAAGATTATACTGCCTTAAACGAAAAAGCACGATTGTTTTTTGGAGAATTACCTAAAAATGCAGAGAATCCAGAGAACCCATTAACCGAGGAAAAAGTTATTTTAGGCCAAACACTTTACTTTGATAAAATTCTTTCAAAAGACAAGACTCAAAGCTGCAATACCTGTCATAATCTAAACACTTATGGCGTAGACAATCAATCTTTTTCGGCTGGAAATGATGGTGGTTTAGGCGGCCGCAACTCCCCTACTACACTAAATGCAGCTCTTCATATGGCGCAGTTTTGGGATGGTAGAGAACCAGATGTTGAAGCACAGGCTGGAGGACCAGTACTAAATCCAGTTGAAATGGCTATGGCTAGTGAGGCAGATGTGGAAGAACGACTTTCGGATAGCGATAAATACATTGATCTCTTTGATGCCGCCTTTCCTTTAGATGAAAATCCTATTTCGTATGAAAACATGAAAAAAGCCATTGGCGCCTTTGAAAGAATGCTAGTTACTCCTTCCAGATTTGACGAGTATATAGCTGGAAATAACAACGCACTTACAGATCAAGAAATGCAAGGTATGGAGACCTTTATTGAAGTGGGTTGCACCACTTGCCATATGGGTGCTTTGCTAGGCGGTAGCATGTATCAAAAATTTGGAGTACATAGCGAATACTGGAAAGCCACCAAAAGTGAGAAAGTAGACAATGGACGTTTTGACCTAACAGGAAATGAAGCCGACAAATACTTTTTTAAAGTACCCTCTTTAAGAAATATTGCAAAAACGAATCCGTATTTTCATGACGGAAGTATAGATTCATTAGAGGAAGCCATTTCTATAATGGCCAAAGTACAGTTAAATAAAGAGCTCACACCCGAGGAACTAAGCAATATGGTTGCTTTTATGGAATCTTTAACTGGAGAAGTTGAGGAGAAATATAGAAACGAAATTTAATCTATAAATTTCATTCGAAATTTTAAGGAGGTTTAATCACCTCCTTTTTTTGTGTGTAAAACTGACTAATTTCTATCTCCTAATGACCAAGTGAAAACCAATCAAAAGGCTAATTTTGATTTTACATAAACAACAATAATGAAGCAATCGCAAGCATTAGATATTTTAAAATCAGGAGAAAACGTGTTTCTAACAGGTTCTGCAGGTGCTGGTAAAACATACGTTCTTAATCAATACATTGAATATTTAAAGGCGCGAAAAATTAGAGTTGCAGTAACTGCCTCTACAGGTATTGCAGCTACTCATATGGGAGGTACTACCATTCATTCTTGGAGTGGAATTGGAATTAAAGATCGTTTATCTCCATCTGATATTCGGTCTATGGGTACCAAACAATATTTAAAAAAAAATCTAGAGAAAGCTAAAGTTTTAATTATTGATGAGATTTCTATGTTACATAGAAATCAACTCGATATGGTGAACCAAGTTTTAAAGCATTTTAAAAGTCAGAAAAGCGCCTTTGGAGATATTCAAGTGGTATTGGCTGGTGATTTTTTTCAACTACCCCCTATTGGTGATTCTCCAATAAGAGAAAGGTTTGCGTTTATGTCGGATGCATGGGTGGAAGCCGACTTAAAAATATGCTACCTCACCGAGCAATACCGACAAAATAATAATTCGTTAAATCAAATACTTAATGAAATTAGAAGTGGGGTTGTTACTCAAAATTCTTTAGCTCTTTTAAAAACTGCATCTAAAACGTATCTATCTTCTCACATTGAACCCACAAAGCTTTATACGCATAATGTAGATGTAGATCGCATTAATAAAACCGCACTAAAAAACCTAAAAGGTGAAACCAAGATTTTTAAAGCTAAAACCAAGGGTAACCCTAAAATTTTAGAATCATTTAAAAAATCTGTTCAAGCCGCAGAAGTCATTGATTTAAAAATTGGAGCCAAAGTAATGTTTGTAAAAAACAACCCTGAAATGGGTTACATTAACGGCTCTTTAGGAGAAATAATTGGTTTTAGTGAAGATATTGGATTCCCCATTGTTAAACTTATTAATGGCAAGAAAATTACCGCAGCTCACGATTCTTGGAGTATTGATGATGATGCAGGTAAATCATTAGCAAAATACGATCAAGTTCCATTACGATTGGCTTGGGCTATTACCGTACATAAAAGCCAGGGCATGACATTGGATGCGGCAGAGATTGATTTAAGTAAGACCTTTGAAAAAGGGCAAGGATATGTAGCGCTATCTAGGTTAAAAGATCTGGAAAATTTAAAGCTTATTGGCTTTAATAATACGGCCATAGAAGTGGATGGTTTGGCATTAAAAGCAGATAAACGTTTTAGGGAATTGTCATCTGAAAACGAGATTAGGTTTGTGAACCAAAAAGAGTTAGAAAAGGAAGCTATAGAATTTGTAAAATGGTGTGATGGCCTTACAAACCCTAAAGAAATTGAAAAGCATGCTAAAAAAGTGAAAGCAAAAACTTTCAAAAAATCAACTTACGAACAAACCAAAGAGCTGGTTGATAAGGGCTTTAATATTGTTGAAATTGCAGAGGAACGTGGCCTTACAGCAAGTTCAATAATTACTCACCTCATCAAGTTGAAATCAGAATACCCCAAGCTAGATTTAGATAAGTTTAAGCCTCATAAAAACGACTTGAATCGTATACAATCGGCTCACTCCAAATACCTAAAAACTAAGCCTAAAGGAGAACCTATTAAATTGGGCGTAATTCGTAACATGCTACACAACGAGTACGAATATTCAGATATTAAATTAGCAATGTTGTTTATTTAAATCCTAGCCTGATATGTAAACAACTGATGATATCTTCCTTCTAGTTTTATAAGTTCATCATGAGAACCTCGTTCTACAATCGATCCATTTTCTACCACTAAAATTTGATCCGCTTGGCGAATTGTACTCAGTCGGTGAGCAATTACAAAAGTGGTCCTCCCCTTCATTAGTTCAGTTAAACTCTTTTGAATTAAGGCCTCACTTTCTGTATCTAAATTTGAGGTAGCCTCATCCAGTATCAAAATTTTCGGATCAGCTAAAACCGCTCTTGCTATGGCAATTCTTTGTCGTTGTCCACCCGAAAGCTTTACTCCTCTCTCTCCTATCACAGTTTCCAAGCCATCTTCAAAACGATCGGTAAATTCATTAACGTATGCCGATTTTACTGCCGACTGAAGTTGTTCTTGGGTTGCTTTAGGTCTTGGAAACAAAATGTTTTCTCGAATAGTTCCCTCAAATAAAAAGTCATCTTGTAATACAACACCCAAATTAGCTCGATAACTATTTAAAGACACCTTGGAAATATCTTGCCCATCTATACTTACCACTCCACTATTTGGGTTCATAAATGAGGAAACCAAACCAGCAATGGTGCTTTTACCCGAACCAGATGAACCTACTAAAGCAGTTACACTTCCTGCAGGTGCATCAATATCAATAGCATGTAATACTTCCTTTTCTTCCTCGTAAGCAAAAGAAACTTTTTCAAACTTGATGTTACCCTTTACATCTTTTAAAACTTCTGTACGTTCCGTTAATTCATGTTCGTCTGTCAGATTCATTAATTCTTCTGTGCGATCAAGACCAGCAAAACCTTCGGTTAATTGACTCCCAATGTTACTCATTTGCACTAACGGAGCTATCATAAAACCCAGATATAAAGTAAAGGCTAAGAAATCACCAAAGGTCATTGTATCATCAATAATTTTGTATCCGCCAATTCCCATAATTCCTGCAGACGCGAGCCCCAATAATAATGTGGCCGAACTTGTAACCAAAGCCGTAGATGTTAAACTCTTTTTAATATTCAAAAACAGTCGTTCTACGCCCGTTTCGAAAGTTTTGATTTCTTGTTGTTCTGCATTAAACCCCTTAATTACTCTAACACCATTCAAAGTTTCTGTTAATCTTCCGGTTACCTCCGCATTAATTTTTCCTCTTTCTCTAAATATGGGTCGAATAAAAGCAAATGCCTTCATAGCCACCACCGCAAAAATGGAAACGGGTATCAATACATAGGCAGTCATTGATGGACTAATTCGAATAAGTAATACCAAAGAAATTATGGCTGTTAATGTACCCCCAACAAGCTGAACCAATCCAGTACCAACCAGGTTTCTAACTCCCTCTACATCGGTCATAATACGAGAAACCAATTCTCCTGATTTTGCGTTGTCAAAAAAGTTAATAGGCAAACCTAAAACCTTTTTCTGCACCTTAACACGCAATTCAGCAATAAGATTCTGGGCCTCTACACTCAGTAATTTAGTCAATAAAAACGATGTTATGGCTTGAACCACAATTGCGGCTGTAACCCACATTAGGACTTTATATAATCCATCAACATCTTTATTTACCACAACTTCATCCATTAAATATTTAGATGCTCCTGGCAAAACTAAACTCGCTAACCGACTAATAATAATTAACAGTAAACCTATGGAAAGCAGCTTTCTACGAGGCCAAATAATGGATGAAAATACGTTGGAAATATTCGTTTTTGATTTGCTCATTAAAATGATTTTTGAGATAACAAAATTAACCTGAATTATTTCAGCGCACGGATTCTTCACAGCCAATTAATTAAATTAAAGCACACTTGGGAAAAGAGATTCGCAAAAGCCTAAAAAATTTGGTCGAAATAATAATTTCAAACCACTTCAAAATTTTGATCAAAACCTAAAACTATTATATCATTTACTATAATAAAAATGTATTTTTGAGAAAGGTCATACCAAAAAATTAATGTTACAATGTCAAAGAAAAAAGGGGAAATTGAGAGTGTTGAAAACGCTCCAAACGAAATAGAAAACATTTCAAAAATTAGAGACATTCTTTTTGGAAACAATATGAATGAATACGAGCAAAGATTTGAAAAACTAGAAGAAAAACTTGCTCAATCTGTTGCTGAAAACAAAGCAGATACCGATAAAAAAATGGCCTCGTTAGAAGCCTTTTTTAAAAATGAAATTAAATCAATCAACAATAAAGTGGTTGAGGAAGAGGAATCGCGCGAGAAAGGAGACAGAAGACTTTTAACGGAAATGGATGCGTTAGAAGATTCTTTGAAAAAATTCAAACAATCCACATCCGACAACTTCTCAGAATCTAACCAGCAATTGCTAGATTTAAGCAATAGAATTAGCGATCAAATTGCTGAGCTAAATGCAGCTTTATTAAACCGTTTAGAATCAAACACCAATCAATTGCAATCTTCTAAAGTAGATCGTTCGGCTTTAGCAATGATGTTGACAGATTTAGCTTACAACATTGCAGGAGAAAATGAAACCACCGATGCTGAATTAAGCAAATAGTTAATGACACTGGACACAAAAAATAAGGTCCACCAACATTCTAATAAATCATTAACGGAGTTAAGGAACTTAATTTTGGGGCTATCGCCTAAAGAGCTAATTGTTTTACAAAAATGGCTCAAAAGCGAAGGTGATTTTACAGAGCATATTGGAGGAATCCTGCCAAAAGCTGTGCTACTTAGCATTAAGCGTGAAGATGCTTTGGGCGCAATTTTGCTCCCCGTTATTGAGCAAGCCATTTTTACCAGTGTTCAAAATAATCCAACCGTTTTGGCTGACGCTCTGTTTCCTGTTATGGGAGCAGCCATTAGAAAGTCTATTTCAGATACTTTTAGAGAAATGATTCAATCTTTGAATCAAACCTTAGAAAACCAATTTTCATTTGAACGAATAAAATGGCGCTTGGAGGCTATGTTCTCCTCAAAGTCTTTTGCAGAAATTGTTTTAACCAAAGGAGTAAAATACCATGTTAAATCAGTTTTTTTAATTCACAAAAAATCTGGTTTACTCATTCAAGATGCCTACCCCAAATCTGCAACATTAAACGATGCAGACATGGTTTCTTCTATGTTAACAGCTGTTCAAGACTTTGTAAAAGACTCTTTCTCTAATCAGCTAAGTAGTTCAGACACTTTAGATACTATTAAACTGAATGAGTTTAATGTATGGCTTGAAGATGCCCCATTAGCGTATTTAGCAGTAGTTATTGAAGGCTCACCACCTGAGTCGGTAAGGCAAATTTTCAAAACTAACCTAGAAGACATTCATGGTAAGTTTGCTCCTATCCTTTCTGAATTTGAGGGGGATACGGAAGATGGAATTCCAATGATTCCGTTTTTAAAGAATTGTGTTATCCAACAATCGAATACAGAAAAGAAAAAAAATCACACCAAAACGTACGTAGTTCTTGGTGTGATCATTTCCTTAATTGCATTTTGGACATTCAGCGTTTTTCAACGAAATCACCAATGGAATGAGTTTCTTTCCGAATTAAAACTGCAACCTAGCATTGTAATAATAGATTCGGGTTATGAGTCAGGGAAACATTACGTTATTGGAATGAAAGATGGATTAGCTGGTGATTTTAATATGCTGGCCAATAAACATAATTTACAAAACACATCCATAAATTACACCTGGACTAATTACTTAAGTCTTCATCCAGAGTTTGTGTACCAAAGACTCTTAAAACAAATACAACCTACCGAAGGGGTAATTAGCTACCGTCAATTAGACACCATTATTTTTAAAGGCAAAGCCAACCAAGATTGGATTAACCATCTCAGAAATTTTGTGCAAAATAATGGGCATAACCTACATTATGATTTTAACCAACTTCATCCTGCAGAAGCCGATAGCGCAGCAATAATTAAAAAAGAAATTGAAAAATATCAATTGCGCTTCACTTTTGGAGTATCTAAACTGAATAGGGAGAATAAAGAATTGTTAAACCAGGTGCTCAATCACTTTTATCAATTTGAACGTTTTGAAAAAAATGCATTGCTAAAAATTAAAGTCACTCCAGACAACGTAGGCTCGGTTAAAGAAAATTTGAAATTTGCTATCAAACGATATAATTCTGTATCTAATTATCTTACCAAAAATGGATTAGATAAGAATTCTATTGCTTTAGAAATTGACAGTAATTTAGCAGAAAAAAAACCTAGAAACATGATTTTTACTCCCCTAAAAAGAAAATAATGATAAAAAAGAAAATTTGCATATTGGGTGCCTTCGCGGTTGGTAAAACTAGCCTTGTAGAAAAGTATGTGAAAAGTATATTCTCAGACAAATACCATACGACCATAGGTGTGAAAACCGATCAAAAGGATTTGGTTGTAGAAGGAAAAGAAGTGCGACTAATAATATGGGACATTAATGGCGAAGACGATTACCAACACGTTAAACCATCTTATCTAATGGGACTTTCGGGTTATTTATTGGTAGTAGATGGCACTCGAAAAGAAACCTTAAAAGTGGCTTTTGATTTAAATAAATTGGTAACCAAAACGGTAGGAAAAAAAGAGTTTATTTTAATGATAAATAAATTTGATTTAAAGGAAAGTTGGGAGTTAACTAAAAGTGATGAGGAACAATTGGACCAATTAGGTTGGAAAATTGTAAAGACTTCGGCTAAATCTGGAGAAAACGTAAATCAAACATTTAACGAATTGGCAACCAGTATAATTTAAAACGGTGAAATGGGCCCTTTAAAAAAACAGGTGCTTACTGTAGTAACGGAATGTTGCGGTAGAATTCTAGATTATAAAAATCTTACAAACCATAGGTTCTGTTCTGAAATAGAAAAAGGTATAGCCATTGATAATATTATTCCGGTTTTACATGGTTATTTTCCAATGACCACGAAAACAATTATTTTAGAAAATGTTTCGTTTGAAGACTTTCATGGCAACATTATCATTATTAATAACCTTTCAGAAACCATTATTGAATTTCATCTAAACACCACTCCCTCAAAAGAATGGACTGCTATTCTTCAAAAATACAATCAAGAAAAATTGATAAAAAAACTGTCTATGAAAACTAACTCCACGCCTTTAGACTCTGAAATTTTAAAAACATTGGGTTTCATTGTTTTTGAACATACCGAACAAGGATTTATACTTTCAGGTAGTGTGCCTAGTTGGTTTCAAGATTTGTTTCCAAATTATAATTATAGTAGTTCACTTTTTGAATTAACAGAATTATTTCCATTTCTGGAAGTATTTATTCCAGACGCAAAATATCTGTATGAAAGTAAATCAGATGGCAAATTGTTATCTGGATTATGGGCAGAATACAATCCCAACAATTCTGAAATAATTCTTCAAGCCACAGCAGTTAAAGGTAATAGCTCAAATTTATTCTTAATTGAATCAATTTCTGAACGCTTTCCTAACCAACAAAAAAATATTCAACACGCCAGAGAGACCATTTTGGAACACCAGCAATTGGTAAAAACAGAGAAAAAATTGCGCCTGCTTTTTGAAAACCAAGAACAGTTTATTTCCATTTTTTCGCATGATATTAGAGGCCCACTCTCCGGTGCCTTTGCTCTTTTAGAAATATTAAAAAAAGATCAAAGTTTTATGCAAAACTTTAATTCAAAACAAAATGAACTCTTTGGAGTTATGCATAAGGGTTTAAAAGATCTATATGAGTATGCGTATAGATTACATGATTGGTCTAAGGTTCATTTTGGTAATGTGAATTTAGAAATAGCACAGATTAGTTTTTATGACTTGGTAATAAGTTTAAATGCACTTTTAACTGAACAGCTAGCAGAAAAGAAAATTACGATAAAAATCGATGTTCCGAAACAAACTACTATTCAAGTAGATCAGCCATTTTTTAAAAATGCGCTTCACAATCTTTTAACCAATGCAATCAAGTTTTCTCATATAGGTAGTGAAATAACAGTTTCGGCTAAAACTACTGAAAATGAAGTAATCATTCAGGTTATTGATAAAGGATTGGGAATTCCGGAGCGTTTTAGAAGAACTTTATTTGATTTCAATAAAAAGCACTCCTCAAAAGGCACAAAGGGAGAAAGAGGTTCTGGAATTGGTTTAACGGTAGTCAAACGAATTATTGACCTTCATGAAGGAAAAATTACTGTAAATTCTGAAATAAATAAGGGAACCACCATTGGTATTATTTTACCAAAGTAACTTTTCATTCTAAGCGTTAAAAACAACTAATTGTAGTAGTTGTTTTTTACGTTTATTACGGCATATAAAGAGGTTCCAGAACTTTCATTTGGGTTTCTGGTACAACAATTACTTTTTTACTTCCTGTTACCGTAATTGTTACACTTTTAACTTCTTTAGTTCTTGCAGTGTTTTCATTTTTTTTTGCGGTTGCTTTATATAAACCTTCGGCTTCATTTTTAGCAAATATTTTACATGCATAATCTAAAAAATAAAGACTATCAAGTACTACTGAGGGAGCCACTGAATTAGCGCTAAAAAGAAACTCAACGATATTTTTTTTACCCTCAACTCCAGAAACATGCTCTTGCATAGTTAAGTTGCTAATAACAACTTTATCAATCAATTCCTCCGTCATATTTGGTTCTATTTTTTTAGACCCCATTTTTGTGGTTGAACATGAAATTCCTCCAATAGAGAAAATAATAAATGCAATAAGAATTTTATTCATGATAGTATATTTATTCAACAACAAATTTAAACCTAGCGCTGTTACTTTTAGTGACTGCATTTAAAAAATATACTCCTTTAGGTAGTTTCATATTTACAGTAAAAGTATTTCCTGAGTCTATCATGTGATAGACTCTTTTGCCTGATACCTCAAAAATTGAAATTTCCACATCTTCAAAATCATTCCCTAAGGCTACATTAAAAAAGCCAGAATTCGGGTTTGGATATAGATTTACTTTAGAGTCAAAATTACTTTCCACCACAGAATTTACAAAAATTCCATTTCTAACGGTATAGTGAAATTTATAAGTCTCAGTGGTATCGTTACTTTCTCCAACAGCAAATACCTTAAAATACATTTCAGTTCCGCTTCCGTATTGGGTAAATGCTTCATCTGTTACCCAGGTACTATCTGAAATATTAGTCATGTTAATGGTTTTGTTAAATGATAAATTATCGTTTGACCACTTCACAAAAACACTAGAAAGGGTTCCATTATATGAAATAATTGCGGTCACATTTTCATCATACCCAGATTTGGGCTCTGTAAAACTAGGTGCATTGGTAAGACTGGTATGTAAAATAGCTGGGTGATTTTCGCGAGAAACCAATGGAATCTCCCACAAGCCCCTACCCCAAGTAGCTGCTTTTATGGTATTTGAGCCGTATTGAACTTCAAGATCACGAACCGTTACATTTGGTAATCCATTCGAATATAACTCCCATTGATTACCATTCATTGGCATAACGTATACACCTATTTCTGTACCTATATAAATGTTTCGGTTTTGTGTATGATCAATAGCTACTGTACGAATGGGCATATCTGCTAAATTATGAGTAATATTATACCAGAATCCACCTAAATCATGAGAAACAAAAACTTTCTTACCATCTAATTGATACCTATTGTAGGTAACAATTATGGTGGAATCCTGTTTTGGATCAAAAGCAATATCTGTAATATAAAAATTTGGTAAACCTATACCCGGAGCAAAAAATGAAGCCCCGCCATCGGTACTTAACCTTAAAGTAGAACCACTGGCAACAGCCATAATATCTGAGTTGTTTTCAGCAATTGATGCTCGGCTTATAGTACCAATTCCAGGAGTTCCTTTTAAAGACCAACCATTTCCAAATTCATCACTTTGCCAAACACTATCTGCAAAAGAATAAACTCTCATTTGGTGATTTGGATCAAACACCAATGGCGCTTGCCAATCACCATTACCTGCTTCTGGGTTTCCCGTTCCATTCCTTGTTTGTCCACCATCTGTTGTTACCTGTCGGGTGCCGTATTGCCAGCTACCCATCATCCAATCCGGATTTAAAGTTTGAACAATGGCTTCCATTCCATCCCCTCCATTCCATTCAATCCATCCATTATTATTCAAAATACTGGTACCATTATCTTGCGAACCAGCCATAAACACATTATGATGAGCCTGACTTACACCAGCCGAGTAAAATTCACGAATAGCGGTGCCGTCATTTAATCTAGTCCATGTTTGGCCGTTGTTGTCTGTTTTAGCTAAATACCCATCGGTACCTACATAAAAAGTTCCATTTAAACATTCTGCAGTTCTCAAATCTGCATGTGTATAATCATCTGTTGGGTTGGTATTTGCCCAAGCTGCAATTTCCACAAAATTCATTCCTCCATCTGTACTTCCCATCAGATTTAAATAACCATATACCATATTCAAGGTATCTAGGTCAGATACTGCAAATCCGTCACAGCTTTCATCAGGTACTGACAATAAAGTAAAACTCTGGCCCGCATCGGTAGTTTTCCAAACACCATTTGTACTGGCTACGTATATGTTATTGGGAGCTTGAGGAGAAACTGCAATAAAAACTTTACTACCATTGTTTCCAGGAATGGTAGCCGATGGAGAATAAGACAATCCTTGATCTGTAGATATTAGAATATTATTCTCATAATTACTCCAATAATAATTATCGTATAAGTACATAATACTGTCATTTGTAGGATGAAATTCAATATCCGTAACATCTGCAGTATTAAGTAAACGAGTCCATGTGTGTAAATGATCATCAGATCGATAGACCCCTCTATTTGTACCTATAAAGATTAAATCTTTTACCCTTGGATGGTAGAATATTTTAAAGATCTGGTCATTTGTACCTAAACCACCCCATCCTAAAACGGTAGGGTTAAAATTTGACTCTGTCCAATTGGTACCGCCATCTACCGACATGTAAATACCATGAGTAGTATTGTTAGCCGCATTTTTTACATTAATCAAGACCGTATCGCTATTAGTAGGGCGAACTGCAATAGTATTAACTCCTGATGCAATAAGAGTATCGGTTGTATTTACCCAATTTGCGCCACCATCGATAGACCTCCAAAACCCACCGCTTCGAGATCCTAAAAACAAATGGTTAGTGTTACTTGGATTGACCCAAAAGGATTCTACTCTTCCAATTCCGGGGTTATATCCTTCGGTAATGTTGTTGGCATCCCAAGGACCTAATTCCTTCCAAACTGTGTCGTGAAAAGATCTTGAGGAAAAAACTGTTTGTTGATTTTTAAAAACCTGAAATTGTTTAGCTGCAAAATTAGAAACAGTATTTGACCGGTCTCCAGTAGGGTAATATTTACTTTCATTTTCTGCTTTCCATCTTTGGTAAGGTTTCCAACCTGATCCCTTTCCTTTATCATGTGTAGAAAAATAAATATCGGCCGCTTCACATACATCGTAAAAGTTAAAAGCCGGATCATTCATCATTTGTTTATAATGAATTTGACCGTTAACGGATACAATAAAACAGGATAATAAAGTTGTTAAAATAAAATGAGTGATATTCTTGTTCATAGCATGTAAAATTGAATTTGCTAATATAAAGTGTTATGACCTTCTTTACAGATTAACTTATGAACCAATTGATGACAAAACTTCATGAATAAGAATCTTATTACACTATTCTGATATTAATTTTTGGTGTGCGGTATTAATTATTCAAATTGGTTTGATTTTTGACAAATAGTAAGCCAATACTTCCTTTTATACTAACAAGTCAAATTGTAAATTTGCCACAATTAATAAACTATGAGAGTAACATTATTCAAGCTTAAAAAGCCGAAAAGATTTGCTTACAAACCACGTCATTTCGACCCGGTTATGGAAGATCTCCATAGTAGAGTTAATGTATTAAAATCAGAATTAGATGCTGATTCAAATTCAGATGGGTCTCAAATATCAAGAGACCGAATTCGCAAAGCCTGGAAAACACCTGAAGCTCGAAAAACTGCAAATCAGACATCTACCTTTAGAATTGCATTTATTGCCATTTTACTTTTTGGCTTTTTCTACGCATATTTTTTTACTGATTTAATTTCTTAAAACATAAATGGCTGACATTATTAAGCTTTTACCTGACACCATAGCAAATCAAATTGCTGCAGGTGAAGTTATTCAAAGACCGGCATCGGTAATAAAAGAATTGGTTGAAAACGCTGTTGACGCAGATGCAACAGTTATTTCTGTAGATGTAAAAGATTCGGGAAAAACCTTAATTATGGTAACCGATAATGGTAAAGGCATGAACGAAACAGATGCTCGAATGAGCCTAGAGCGCCATGCAACATCAAAAATTTCATCGGCAGAGGACCTTTTTGCCATTTGCACTAAAGGATTTAGAGGAGAAGCCTTGGCTTCCATTTCGGCTATTTCACACTTGAGCATAAAAACAAAATCAGACGAAACTGAATTAGGTACGCTCATTGAAATAAATGGGGGAAAAATTGAAACTCAAGAACCAAACGCTTGCCCCAGGGGGACACAAATTGCGGTAAAAAATCTTTTCTACAATGTTCCTGCAAGACGAAAGTTTTTAAAATCGGATAATGTAGAAATGCGTCACATTATTGATCAATTTGAACGAGTGGCTATAGCGCATCCAGCAATTAAATTTACCTTAACTCACAACGGAAGCGAAGTTTTTATTCTGCCCGAAGGCAATATGCGTCAAAGACTTATCGGAGTTTTTGGTAGAAAATATAATGAAAAACTTGTACCCCTAGAACAAGAAACTCCTTTAGTAAATATTTCTGGTTTTGTGCTAAAGCCCGAAGCGGCTAAAAAAACCAGAGGAGAGCAATTCTTTTTTGTAAATGACCGGTTTATCAAATCGCCATATTTACACAAAATGGTAATTCAAGCGTACGATGAATTATTACCCAAAGGTTTTCACCCCGGGTATTTTATTTTCTTGCATGTAGATCCTTCTTTTATTGATATTAACATACATCCAACCAAAACCGAAATAAAATTTGAAGACGAAAGATCAGTAGGTATGTTAATGCGTTCTGCCGTAAAGCAGTCTATAGGAATGTTTAACGTTTCGCCTACCATTGATTTTAATCCAGAAACTAGTTTTGCTCCAACCGCAATACCAAAAGACAAAGTGTTTAGAGAACCAAAAATATCGGTAAATCAAGACTTTAACCCGTTTAATACAAAAAACGATTTTGCAGAGAAGCCTTCCAGTATGGAAATTCAAAGTTTGCAAAACATGTACGAAGAATTAGATACTATTTCTCAATCGGCTAATTTTGAAACAGACGCTCAATTAGAGGCTCCAATACCTGAAGAAAAAAGTACCTTTAAACCAGTTAGTGCGTTTCAAGTAAAAAACAAATTCATTTTTACCTCCATAAAATCTGGCGCAATTATTATCAACCAAACTAGGGCGCATCAAAGGGTGTTGTTTGATCGGTTAATGGATCAATTAGAAAACGATAAAGGGACTTCTCAACAACTTTTGTTTCCAGAAAACGTTACTTTCACCAGTAGCCAAACAGAATTATTAAATGAATTACTTCCAAATATGACCACATTAGGATTTGATATTGAGCCATTTGGAAACAATACGTTTATTGTACGTGGATTACCCAGTATTTCTGCTTCTCAGGATCCTAAACAACTAATAGAAGGAACTTTATTTGGATATGAAAGTCACATGGAAAATCCTGAAACAGCTCAAGCAGAAGCTTTAATTGGAGCTCTGGCATTCAAAACAGCTATAAAAACTGGCCAATCTCTTAGACCAGAGGAAATAATGGAATTAATTGATGAACTTTTTGCATCACCAAATCCGCTATCTCTGCCTGATGGGCGTAAAATATTTCATCAATTAGGTTTAGATGATATTGAAAAACTTTTTAATTAGAATATGTCACCAATAAGAACAGGCGGGTTTCAAATGCTACCTCCAGTAGTAAAAAATCTATTAATCATTAACGTATTAATGTTTTTAGCCACCCAAATTACCATAAACGTAAGTGGCTTTGATTTAAATGGGGTACTGGGGTTACACTGGCCAGGGTCGCAAGCTTTTAAATGGTATCAACCCATAACCTACATGTTTATGCATGGAAGTTTTGAGCATATTTTGTTTAATATGTTTGCCGTTTGGATGTTTGGAAACGCCATTGAAAACATTTGGGGATCTAAAAGATTTCTAACATTCTACTTAATTACAGGTCTAGGTGCTGCTGCATTACATTATGGTATTTACTATTTTGAAACCATACAAAATTTCAATTATTTAATAAATAATTTCTTAGCGAACCCTGATACCCAAACGTTAAGTGCATTTTTTATGGATTACAAAATAATGATTGATTCGCATTCAACTATTCAAGCATCTTTTGACAGCACTCGTCCGTATTTAGAAAGAGTTTTATCTGGGTCAACCAATACCAACGATATTGAGGTGGTTTATGGTTTCATGGAAGCTTACAAAATTCATTTTTTAAACAGCATGAATGTGGTTGGAGCTTCTGGGTCATTATTTGGAATTCTTTTAGCATTTGGAATGATGTTTCCCAATGCAGAGCTTTACTTAATGTTTATTCCTATTCCTATCAAAGCAAAATATTTTGTAGCAGGTTATGGTGCTTTTGAATTATACTCAGGTATAGCGGGGTCGGCCGATAATATTGCTCATTTTGCACATCTGGGTGGACTAATTACTGGTTTCATTTTAATCAAATTTTGGCAAAAATTTGATTCAAGTTTCAGATTACTTTAGTATGAACAACTCAATTTTCACGGATATTATTAATGTGTTCAAAGGCAAAAATTATTTGCTTCAAATTGTAATTGTTAATGCCTTTGTTTTTGTTTTATTGAACCTGATATTAGCAGTATCACCCAATGATTCAAGAAATGATATTGTACGATTTTTTGGGTTATCGGCTGATGTAAAAACATATTTCTGGAGAATTTGGACTCTCTTAACCTACATGTTTACCCATGTGGGTTTGAGCCATGTTTTTTTTAATATGGCTATGTTATATTTCATTGGTCGAATATTTACCGATTTATACGGTCAAAAAAGACTACTTCAAGGTTACTTATATGGCGGAATTCTTGGTGGATTACTTTATATTTTGTCTTCCATATTTATACCTGCTGTATCCAGCGAAAGTTATTTAATTGGAGCCTCGGCTGGTGTGATGTCTATAATTGTGGCCATCGGATTTTTGCAACCCAATTATGTTTTTCCCGTTTTCACGTTTCGAGTCCCTTTAAAATACGTGGTTTTAATAGCTTTCATAACGTCAAGTGTGCTATACATTGATCAAAATACTGGAGGGAAAATTGCTCATTATGGAGGAGCCATTTACGGATATTTACTGGCATACTATTTACCAAAGGGAATAGATATTAATGAAAAAATAACCACTTGGTTAAATTCACTTTATAGCATCTTTAAAACTAAACCTAAGATTAAGGTAGTTCATAAAAATGAAAAGCATACCAAAACCAAGCCTAGCGCTAAATCTCAAGAGCAGGTAGATTCAATTTTAGATAAAATATCCAAATATGGATACGATAGTTTAAGCAAAGAAGAAAAAGATTATTTATTTAAATTCAGTAAGAAATAGTGAAATTAAACTGGTTAAATAAAATAGTTTTTTTGTCAAATATTATACTGGCAATTGGTTTAGGTTTTGCCAACCTATCTGCGAACTTTGACCCTGAAACGCACACCTTTGGATACATTTGGGGTATGACCTATCCCGCATTTTTATTTTTGAATATTGCTTTTATGGCGTACTGGATGTATTCTAAAAAAATACATTTCTTGTTGTCATTAGCTTTAATATTACTGGGATATGCTAACGCTCGAAATCTTATTTCGATAAACTTTAAAAACTCCAGCAATAAAGTAGCTGAATTTTCGGTAATGAGTTTCAATGTTCGGTTATTTAATGAATATGAATGGCTAGAAAACAAAGAGGTCAAAAACAATATTTTCAATCATATTGAAAAAATGAACCCAGACATTATTGCTATTCAAGAGTTTTTTGAATCAAAGGAATCTCCAAAAGCTAATATCAAACGGTTTAAAGAATTAGGATATAATTATTATGTGAAGGAAGGAAATAAAGTACATTCTAAAAAAACCAGTTTTTTTGGTTTAGCCATTTTTTCAAAGCAAAAAATAAGAGAGCATGGAATTGCGTTTAGAAGAAATGACCAATCCAAGTCCATCTCTTATTTTGCAGATATTGAAATTGGAAACAAATTAATTCGAATTTACAACACCCATCTTAACTCATTGGGCTTTCAATCAGAAGATTATGCGTTTGTAGAAAACATCGGACAAAACAACGAAGAAGAAACGATTAGAAAATCGAAAACCATTCTTTCAAAAATAATGATTGCCGCAAGAAAAAGACAAGAAGAGGTAAAAGGTATAAAGACTCACATTTCTAAATCCCCCTACCCTGCTATTGTTTTAGGCGATTTTAATGAGCCGCCATACTCCTATGCTTATCCGCAATTCACTGAAACCCTATTAGATCCATTTCAAAGATTTGGTTTAGGACTGGGAACCACCTTTGATGGCATCTCTACCATACCTGGTTTACGGTTAGATTATGTTTTACATTCCAATAAACTTGAAGCTATTCAGTACATTATAGGTCCAAAAAAACTATCCGATCATAGACCAATTTACACAGAATTCATTTTTACCGAATAATTAAACTAAAAAATCTTAAATTACCCTTTAAAATTTTTCATACTTGCTATTTTACCAAATATTACACAGTAAAAATCCTTTATTAAACGCATTAAATTTTGTATAATTGCAACACACCAAAAATTAAAATTATGAACATAGATATCCAAGTAACAAAAAACCAAAATCCTAACTTACCTTCTTTTAATCAAGATGAAATAGTATTTGGCAAAAACTTTACCGACCATATGTTTATTGCCGATTATGATGGTGAAAAATGGACGGATTGTAGAATTGTTCCCACCGGTGAATTAAGCGTTCACCCTGCCAATTCTATGTGGCATTACGGCCAATCCATTTTTGAAGGAATGAAGGCTTACAAAAATGATAATGGAGATGCGTTTTTATTTCGTCCGTTAGAAAATGCGAAAAGGTTAAACCATTCAGCTGTTAGAATGTGCATGCCCGAAATTCCTAACGATATTTTTATGGAGGGGTTAAACCAATTAATGTCGATAGACAAAGGTTGGATTCCAAACCGCCAGGGTTCTTCTTTATATATCAGACCATTTATGATGGCATGGGATACTTTTTTAGGAGTTAGACCATCCACAACCTATAGATTTATGATTCTTTGTTCTCCAGCTGGAAAGTATTATGCAGAACCAGTAAGAGTAAAAATAGAAACAGAATTTTCTAGAGCAGCTCCTGGAGGAACAGGACATGCTAAAGCCGCTGGAAATTATGCAGGAGCTATGTATCCTACCAAATTAGCTATGGAAGCTGGTTATCAACAAATTGTTTGGACAGATTCAAAAGAACATAAGTACGTAGAAGAAGCGGGAACCATGAACCTAATGTTTATGTATAAAGGTAAATTAACCACTTCTCCTGTTTCAGATACTATTTTGAATGGTATAACAAGAAAGTCAGTACTTGGAATTGCTAAAGATTGGGGTATTGAAGTAGACGAAAGACAAGTAGACGTTTATGAACTTACAGAAGCAATAAAAAACGGAGAGGTTACTGAAGCCTTTGGTGTAGGTACTGCGGCTACTATTGCTCAAATTAAGTCAATTGGTTTAGATGGTGAAGACTTCACTCTACCCTCAATAACTGAAGATATGTTCCAAGTAAAAATCAACACTTACTTAGAGGATTTAAGAAAAGGAAATGTAGAGGACAAATTTGGTTGGGTTGAATCAATTAAATAATTAATTTCTATTTAAATATTTAAAAGTGGCTTTTAGCCACTTTTTTTTTGTCAAATATTTAAATTTCCTACCCCAGCCTATTTAAGATATGGCTTATTCTAACTGATTTTGTTTAATTTGTAGGTTATAATATATTCTTAATTAATGCGATTAAAACATCTATTACCAATTATTGGAATTTTCATGTTATCTGGCCTTTCATCCTGTTATAAGGCTATTCCAAAAAGTAAGGATATTGATTTAGGAGCTTTAACCTCCAATCAAATACATGCCAACCCCAAACAGTATCCGCTTTTAAATAAGTCGCAAAACCCTGAGGCATATAAACAACTTAAAAGAGTTGTAAATAACATCTTAGAATCACCAGACATAAAAGAAAAAGAAATTTTTGCATATGATTCTATCGCCATCATACAAGATGACAAAATGGTTAATGCATTTTGTACTCCCGGAGGATACATTTTTGTATACACGGGTTTAATAAAACTAGCAAAAAACGAAGATCAATTAGCGTCTGTTATTGGCCATGAAATTGCGCATGCAGAGTTACGACATTCAGTAAAAAAACTATCAAGAGGAGTGGGCAGACAGGCTATTATTATTGCGGCAGCAGCAGCGGCCGGTGCCTCGTTTGGGGTATTTGTGGCTGTAGAAATTGGAAATAAAATTCTAGGCTTAGGTTTGGGTAGAGATCAGGAGTCACATGCCGATAAAAAATCAGTAATATACATGGGCACCGGAAGTCATTATTCATCTGTGGCACTTGCCGACTTTTTTGAAGAATTAATACGAAGTGGAAACAACGTTAGAATACCTCCTATTTTAAGCTCCCATCCGGATACGGAGAATAGAATTTATAGAATACGAAAATGGGCTAGAAAAATGGGTTATCGTACCGAATATGGTAAAAACCCAGAGTTTGCAACTCTTCAAAATAGCCTACCTAAATAATGAATATGAGTACACCAAAAGGAATACCGTCAGTAGATTTATCTGATTTTTTATCAGGTGATGAGCAAAGAAAAATGAACTTCGTTTCGCAACTAGGCCAGGCCTATGAGGAAATTGGATTTGTAGCAGTAAAAAATCATAATGTCTCCTCCGAGTTAATTGATCGGATTTATGATCTAAATGCACAGTTTTTTGCCCTTCCTACCAAAGTAAAAGAAAAATATGAAATTGCAGATATAGCTGGCCAAAGAGGTTATACTTCATTTGGTAAGGAACACGCTAAAGGAAAAACTGCCGGTGATTTAAAAGAGTTTTGGCATTTTGGTCAATTTGTTGAAGATGATGATAAAAGACGTGCCGAATACCCAGATAATATCTTTGTAGAAGAACTACCAAACTATCTTTCTGCTGGAAAAGAAACCTATCAAGCTTTAGAAAATACCGGAGTTGAAATGCTACGTGCAATTGCAATTTATCTAGGGCTAAATGAGTTCTACTTTGATAAATTTGTGCATAATGGCAATAGTATTTTACGTCCGATACACTACCCTCCTGTAAAAACACTTGACACAGATGCTGTAAGAGCTGGTGAGCATGAAGACATAAACCTTATTACACTTTTGGTAGGTGCTTCTGCAGATGGCCTACAGGTACTTAATAAACAGGGCGAATGGAAAAGTGTTACCGCTATTGAAGATCACATAGTGGTAAACGTTGGTGACATGTTGCAGAGATTAACCAATAATAAATTACGGTCAACCACTCACCGAGTGGTGAACCCTCCTGCTGCTAAGATGGGAACAAGCCGTTATTCAGTGCCGTTTTTCTTACATCCAATTTCTGAAATGCCATTAAATTGTCTTCCAGAAACCATAGATTCAGAAAATCCTAAGGCATATGACGACATTACCGCAGGAGATTACCTTACCGAAAGACTAATAGAAATTGGTCTCAAATAGTTAAATCAATCAAATCAAATAATATGAAAATTAATAAAATATCGATTCTTGCAATTGCGTCCATTTTAGCCGTTTCTTGTGCTTCAGAACCAAAAGAAGATACCCATGAAAACGCTACACCAGTTGAAAAAGCTACAGAAAAGGTTTGTACCTATTCTTATGATGCTAGCTCCACAAAATTAAGTTGGAAATCGTTTAAAACATCCGCTAAAGTTGCGGTTGGGGGTACTTTTGATACCTATGAAGTACATAATACTATTGCTTCTAACAGCGAGTCAGCAGTATTTGAGAACGCTACTTTTACCATTGTTACCTCAAGTGTGAATTCAGGAAATGAAGAAAGAGATCCTAAGTTAGTGGATTACTTCTTCAAATCTATGGTTTCTACCGATACGATATCTGGAAAAGTAGTTAAAATTAGCGAAGCAGTTGAAGGAAAAGGAGCGGCTATAATTAGCCTTACATTAAATGGCGAGACGCATGAAGAAAATGCCGTTTACACCTTAGAAGGTACGGTTTTAACACTGTCGGCTACATTAAAAATGGAAAAATGGAATGCTTCTAATGCCATTGCTGCATTAAACAAAGCTTGTGAATTATTACATACTGGCGATGATGGTGTAAGTCAACTTTGGGATGAAGTTGATGTAGAAATTTCTACAGAATTAGCAAAAACTTGCGAATAAAATATTCTCAAAATGCAAAAAGGAGCTAAATCTAGCTCCTTTTTTTTTGCTTTTTACCTTGTGCATTAATCTCGCACTAGAGTTACCGTGCCCGTTTGTTGAAACTTTTCAGCATCCAAACCAATAATATTAATAACCCAATAATACGTTCCATCAGAAACAAGTTCTTCATTTTTGTTTTTCCCGTTCCAATTTATTTCTAAATCATTAGTTTCATAAACAACCTTTCCCCACCTATCAAATATTTGAGTTCTCATTTCTGATATCCCTACGATATACACGGGTGTAAAAAGGTCATTAATTCCATCATCATTGGGAGTAAAGATATTTGGCATTTCAGCGTGAGTCTCACAATTTTCCATTCCAATCCATACGGTATCTGAACCAATGCAGTTACCGCTTTTTACTTCCACCCATTGCGCTCCTGACTCCACTACTAACAAAGAGAGTTCTGAGCTACCATTAAACCAACCAATGGAATCAAAATCATTTGGAACTAACAATGTGAAATTTGATTTGTTACAAACCACAGAATCTGGGCCAAGGTCTACAATGGGGTTTAAATCTACTACTAGGTTTAGCGAATCTATTGTTTCACATCGATTTGCCGTAACAGTAACGTAATAAGTACCAGAAGAATTAAAGTCAAATACATTGAGGTTTGATCCATCACTCCATTCATAGGTAGCCCCTAAATAAAAAACATCTTTTGTAAAAGTTTCTCCTTCGCAAATGGAGGTATCACTGCCTAAATCAACAATAGGATATGGGTTAACATATACATTTACTGTATCGCTTACCACACCACAAAAATTACTTATTTCAACCCAAACCTGGGTGGTTTGAGTTATTGATAATGACGAGTCTGTACTCCCATCATTCCATAAATAACTTACGTTAGGTTGACCAACATCGTAAATTACAGGCGTATTTCCGCAAGCAAAAGAATCTGATCCCAACTCAACCGTTGGGTAATCAAGGTAGGTTACCAAAATACTATCAGAGTTTTCACAATTTCCAATACTTACTTTAACCCAAAATAAACCGGGGCTATTTACAAACTTTGCCGCTCCAATACTACCATCATTCCATAAGTACGAAGCATTTTGATTATTGGCCTGAAGCACATGTGTTTGACCTGCACATAAAATAGTGTCTGTTCCTAAATCTACAATAGGAAAAGGGTCAACTGTAACACTAATAGTATCTTTATCTATGCAGCTTCCCACTTTTACATTCACAGAATATTGCCCCGTTTGGTTAACGGTTATTACAGAATCTGTACCTCCAGTATTCCACAAATAAGATGCATTTGGATGACTTGCATTTAAAACAAGATTATTTCCATCGCAAATATTAGTATCATTACCTAATTGAACCAACGGATAGGTAACGTAATTTACCGTTACACTATCACGAGTCACACCACAATTATCAGAAATTTGAACCCAAAATAGTCCAGAGTTAGTTATTGTTAAGGAGGAATTAGTGGAGTTATCACTCCATAAATAATTTGCATTAGGCCACGAAGGTTCCAGCACCAAACTATCGCCTGGACAAAGGGTAGTGTCATTTCCTAAATTTACTAACGGATGAGACGAAAAGGTTATTATTGCCGTATCCATAGCCGCACACTTTCCATTGGTAACGGTTATCATTAAATTACTATCAGTACTCGTTATTGTAGATACTGGAATTGTTGATCCATTGCTCCATTGATATGAAAACGAAGCATTATCAGTTGCGTCAATTGGGTAAGTGCCTCCAGTACAAATAACCGTATCTGGCCCAATGTTGGCTATTGGCATTGTGTCTAACGCTAAAACTACGGTGTCTGAAAAGGTGCACACGGTAGTAAAAATAATATCATCTACCGCAAAATCATTTCCTCCTCCGGCAGTACTTTGACTTCGAATACAAATGTTTGCACTTGTTTGGGTGGCACCTGAAGTCCATGTGCGCTCATATTTGGTCCAATTGCAAGTGGTTGAAGACAATGTAAAAGCCGTACCAATAGCGTTTCCATCAACCGTTAAATTTAGTTGAGCTGGGCTAGCTGGATCAACCGATGTGAACCAGCCGGAAAACGAATATTTGGTATTAGGCGCAACCGTAATAGTTTGACACCAAACGTTTGTATTTGCAACGGAAGAGCCATTCATTATCATGAAATTTCCAGTTCCTGAAGTGTGATCATTACAAGATGGAAAATTATTGTGCGTTAAATTAGCGTTGGTACTTATGGCATATTGTCCTGGATTAGACAATAACCCCCAAGTACCCCCTGTTCCGTAAACATACGAACTTGTAAAACCGTTATTTCCGTTGCTAAAGTTTCCGTTATTAACCAAGTTTGTTGTACCCGCAACATCCACGGAACATATATAAACACCTGCCTGATTAACGCTATTAAATTGACTATTGCTTCCGTTACTCCAGTTATAGCTCAAATAACCAGGCCCCGCATTAAAAACATGATAATCGCCACTACAAGTAGTGGTATCGGGACCAAGGTTTAGAGGATTACTATTGCATTGAGAATAGCTAATATTTATTAGTGAAATAAAAAGAGTTGAAATAAAAAAATTCTTCATGCATTATGAGTTTGCAGTAAATATAACCATTAATTGAATGACGAAAAAACATTGGAAAGGTGTCGGTTTAATACCTAAAAATCCTGTTTTTAAGAGTAAAATAAAACCCAACATTTAATTACTAGATAAAAGCGCTAAATTTGCATCCAATTTTTAAGCAAGAAAATGAGTAAAGGACGAGTTGTTGTTGGTTTATCAGGTGGTGTAGACTCAAGTGTTGCTGCATATTTACTAATGCAGGAAGGTTACGAAGTTATTGCCATGTTCATGAAAAACTGGCACGACACTTCTGTAACTATTAGCGATGAATGCCCATGGATTGATGATAGTAACGATGCTTTACTTGTTGCTGAAAAATTGGGGATTCCATATCAAACCATCGATCTGAGTGAACAGTATAAGGAAAGGATTGTAGATTACATGTTTGCAGAATATGAAAAAGGAAGAACTCCCAACCCTGATGTACTGTGTAACAGAGAAATAAAATTTGATATTTTTTTAGATGCCGCAATGAAGCTGGGAGCTGATTTTGTGGCTACTGGTCATTATTGTCAAAAGCGCCAAGTAGAAATTGATGGCAGTACAAAGTACCAATTAATAGCTGGGGCCGACACGAATAAGGACCAAAGCTACTTTTTATGTCAACTAAGCCAAAGTCAATTATCAAAATCATTATTTCCAATTGGTCATTTACAAAAAAGCGAAGTTCGAAAAATTGCATCGGAACAAGGGTTGATTACTGCCGATAAAAAAGATTCACAAGGACTTTGTTTTATTGGAAAAGTAAAATTACCTGATTTCTTAAAACAACAATTAAAGCCTAAAACAGGTGATATTATTGAAATACCTAACAATTTCTCAGGTTACAAACCATTACCCCAATCATTTTCATCTTTAAAAGACAAACTGAAAGTTTTAACTTCTCCTATTGTTTATTTGCCAGAAAACGGGAAAGTGGTAGGCCAACATAATGGGGCGCACTACTTCACCATTGGCCAACGAAAAGGATTAGGAGTTGGAGGAACCATAGAAGCCCTTTATGTAATCGCAACAGATACTAAAACTAACCACATTTATACTGGGCAAGGCGATCAGCATCCAGGTTTACAAAGGCCAGGACTTTTTATTTCTCAAAGTGAAACCCATTGGATACGAGAGGACTTGCAATTGACAGTCAATGAAGAACGTAAATTCAAGGTTCGAATTCGATACCGTCAGCCATTAGTTCACGCTACTTTATATCAACAACCAGAAGGAATTTACATAATTTTTGACACGCCTGAAAGAGGTGTTGCGGCCGGTCAATTTGCTGCCTGGTACCTTGATGATGAACTTATTGGTTCAGGTGTAATTTCTTAATTAAAAGGTAAGGTCAAAATTTAGCGGACTTAATTGTACGCTTTCTCCACGGCTTTTATAATCTTTAGAAGAGTCAATGTCACCCAATTTTTGGTAAATAAGTTCTGCAAGTTCAAAATATTCTTTTACGTAGGGGTTCAATTGAACCGAACCTTCTAACCACTCTTTGGCACTTTTATAATCCCCTTCATTTATTAATGCTTCGCAATGAACCACATTTAGTTTATTACTAGCTCTATATTTTTCGGCCATTTTATTACACAAACTAATGGCTAACTTATTTTGGCCATTAGCCATATAGGCTTTTATTAGATTAAATTGATAGGCAAAAGTAGGACTTAATTCAACTGCTTTCTCCATGTAAACCACCGCAGAATCATATTTAGCATACGCATAATTTGAAACTCCTAAAGCGTTAAAAGCGTAAAAGTTATCATTGTATTGGCTTGACAATTTTTGAAAGTCTTTAATAGCCAAGTCATAATTTCCTTCCTCATAGTAGCTTCTACCTCTTAGATTGTAATTCTCATTAATTCCGTTAAATTTTATTGCCGAAGAAAAGAATGGAATTGCTTCCTTATAATTTCTTAAATAGTACCAACAAGAACCAATGTAATGGTTTACTTGTGGATCTTCTGGGTAAAACCTCAAGTATTGGGTAAACAATTCCTTAGACTCTAAAAAGAGTCTCTGAAAATACTTTCCCTTAGCCTTGAAATAAACTAAGCCTCTATTTTCAGGATCTAAACCTAATCCCAAATCACAAACTTTTATGGCTTGAAATGCATCTCTTTCTACTAAATACGCCTCTGCTAAATGCTCATATGCATGAGCTTGTTCTTTTTTGTTTGGAAAATACTTAGTTAAGGCTTCCTTAAAACCTACAATTGCCTGTTGATGATCACCTTCTATAAGCAAAATTTCAGATTTCCCTAAATACCCCTCGTAATGTCCAATATCGTATGTTAATGCTTCTGAAAAACTGGCATTTGCATTTTGATAATCCTTATTATCAAATGATTTCCATGCGGTTAAAATAGCGATATTATATTGTTCTTTAAGGCTATCCACTTTAGAGGTCAAATTAGTAGACTCATCCATTAATTTAGCGGATTCTACGTATCTTAAATAATATTTAGAAGAATCTAAAAGATGAGCTTTTACGTATAATTTAGACAATTCCAAAGCCAATAAATCAACCGATTTATCGGATTCATTAAAATTACTTACCATTAATGAAATGGCCGCCCTTTCGTTACCGTTTTCAACCAAAACCTTGGCTTGTTTAACTATCTTTTTTCCTGATATAGTTTGGGCATTAATCCCATGAAAGAAACCGAAAAAAAGAAAAATTACGACTAGATGTTTAAACATACATTTATTTTAAGTGCACGAAAATAGTGCAATCCATATTCCATCAAAAATTTAAAATCCCAATACTTCATGAAAAACGCTCCAAGATTTAGATTGTTGTCGGTATTCTTTTCCTAAAACCCATTGGTCATAAATTCTTTTTATGGTTCCATCCTTTTTGCGGTAATCTATCCATCTATTGACGTATTCTTGCCATACTGCATCATTAGCTACCGGAAACACTAAGGAGTTGTACAAGTGGTATGGTAAAGGGTTCACTACTTTGTATTCTGGATGCAAAACCGTCCATGCAGATGCTCTTTCGGCAGAAGTAATTAACCCATCTACTTTAATGGAATCTGTACTAGATAATGAATGCAATGAATCATAATCAGCGATACTATATAACCCAGCTTGCGGAAAATAGGAAATGTAATTTAATGCAATTTCATCTCTTACAAAATATGCCAGAGTGAAGGTATCTAATGCTGTGGTAGATTTAAAAGTATCAAAGTTATTGTTTTCATTTTTTGTTAAAACGGCCAAGGATACCTCTAAATAAGCATTAGATAATTTCATCTTTTGAGCGTACTCACTAGAAAGAAAAATATCAGACATTACAATATCAAAATAATCTTTTTTCAACCAATTTGACAGTTTTGAAGGAGTGATATTTACAAATTCTAATTCCACATTGAGGTCAGTAGCTAATTGATGCGCTAAATCCACTCCCATACCTACTAATTTACCCTGGCTATTGGTAAAAGCAAAAGGCATGCTATTTGGATAAACCCCTACTCGTAACTTTCCTCTTCTTTTTATTCTTCCTAGAACATTTTCTGAGCTTCTTAACCAATTTGGGTTTCTTGAAGGTTTGTTAATAATAGTATCCTTTACCTGAGGAGATATTAACTCAAAGTGGTCCATCATATCTTTATTGGTAGGAATATTGGCCATGCTAATTGAGAGCAACCTATTTAGCCCCCAGATTGACCCCATAAGAATTAACCCAGAAAAAACCACAGTTTGAACCAATCTTTTATACTGGAATTGCATAATACCGGTACTGGCAGCAATGGTAAGCAGAGCTAGAGTTATTAAATGAAATGCGCCCAAAACTACCCGGATTCGATCTGTGAGTACGGTAGAAACCACAAATAATTGAAAGGTTTCTTGAGGAATACCCATTAAGTCAAGACTAAAGGGTAATCCAGTAATGGGTGCTACAAAAGAACTTAAAAGAGTGGAACTCAAAAATAATGGGTAGTCTGATAAATTTAACCCGTTACCACTATACCATGCGGCAAAAGGAATGAAAATAAATATCATAAATGTTCCTAAATTCGGAAACGGATATGCGAGTGGCATAATAATATCTACCTCTGATTTGGCCTTTTCTGAATCGGCATTTTTTGTGGCCAAAATTTCTTTAATGTTCTCAATTAATTGCGGGTAAACCACAATAATTTTTCCCGTTGCAAAAATGGTAATTAAAGTTGGTCGTGTTATTCTCAAAACTTCTTTAGGAGAAAATGGAGTAAAAATGGATATTATCAATGGAAGAATTACCAAAGTAAAAACCAATACCGCTAAAATATAAACGAGTAAATACCCTTGCAATCTACTTAAATCTGCTAGACTAAGTTCACTTACCACACCTGCTCCAATTGCAAAAACACCTAGAGGAGTAATTTTAACAACCATTTTATTTACCTGGTTTAATCCTTGGTTTATTACATCCAATGGTTTTAATAGGTCCTCTTTATTGGGCAATTTCATTAACCCAACACCCAAGAAAATGGCAAATAATACTACAGCAGGCACAATATTTAAGGATAGTGATTCAAACAGATTGGTTGGAATATAGAGCTTAACAAAATCAAATTCTTGTGGGGGTAAAACAAAATCATTCGAGTAGAAACTACCACTACCCCATTCCGGAAATGAAAAAGGAAAAACGAATAGTCCTAACAACCCTACGCCTAAAAGCATTGATAAGAAAATCAAACCGAACTTAACTAATTTCTTTCCATTTTCAAGGCTCAATCTTCCAATATTAACAATCAAGGAAATCATAATATAGGGTAATACAGTCATTTGCAATAAACCTATAAAAACATCGCCAATCACTGACATCCAAGAAACTTCATCGCCAAAAAACAACCCTGTTCCAACTCCTAGAATCACTCCTAAAAGTACTTTTGCGGATAATGATAAATTCTTAAACAATTTCATAAACTTAGACATTTCCTCAAATGTAAAAACAAAAAAAGCCCGCAGAAAACCTACGAGCTTAATTTGATTTGTTTTTTTAGTATTACTCCTTCACTATTCGCTCGGTAAAACTGCCTTTGTGGCTTGTCACTTTCACAAAGTAAACTCCAGATGGTAGTTCGCCCATTCTAATGTTTTCTTTACCTTTTGTGGTTGTAGTTGTAAAAACCACTTTTCCAATATTATCTAATACTTCAATTAAGTAACTTCCTTCAACTTCAAAGGATAGGTATAAGTAATTCTCTACTGGATTTGGAAATACTTTCACATTTAAGGCATTTATTTCATTTAAACCTACTGGCCACGTATCATGACACCCAGAAGTTTCTATACAGTTTCCTGCTTTTACTTCAACGGCATAGCTACCTTGCATGCCAGGTACATAAGTACTTGAAGTTGCCCCCGAAATAGGCTGCATATTGTTATTACAATCTAACCACTGGTATTGATACCCTGAGCCAGAATTTGCAGTTAGCTCCAATCCATTATTGGTTACAGACGTATCCGGACTAGCCAATACATAAATAGTGTCTACGGTAGTTCCAGTACATCCGTTTACGTTTATATAAGTATATGTTATTTCCCAACTTCCCTCTCCTCTGGTTTGCGGGTTGAATTGCCCGTTTTGCCCATATGGATAAATATCTAAGGTGTCTGTAGCCCCTAAACTACCCAACGGTCTTTGAGAAAATGTCATTCCAGTTCCATACATCCAAGGATTAACAAAAATTCTGGCGTCATTTTGCGAAATACAGTATGTGGGTTCGTCAATAATGGTAGCATAATCTACTGAAATCACCTCAACGGTTATATTCTGAGAAGTACCGCAGTTACCCGTTAAATCAGAAATTCCTACCGAAACAGAATAAAAGCCTGTTGACAGACCGGCAGAATTAAAAACACCATTAGAATCAATAGCTCCACTGGTAGTTGAGTATGTCATTTTATAATTTTGACCTTGCAATGGATTATTAGAAATAATAATGTATGATGAAATATCCAGAACATCACCTTCGCATACCTTTGCCGTATTGGATGTAAAAAGAAATTGAAATGGCTCAATAATTCTTACCATTGATGTGTCTGACGAATAGCAAGGAGAATTTAAGGTATAAATTACTTCATAGTTACCAGCGGGTAACCCAGTTGGGTCAAATATTCCGGTAATTGGATCCAAAATATATTGACTAGACCATGTTCCGCCAGCAGTAGCAGCTGAAAGTGCAAAAGGAGATGAACCTATACATACTTCGGTATAATCAATGCTCGCATCAGGCAATGGTATGACGTTAATATTAATGGAGGAATCGCTTGAACATGTTGCCGGCTGCGGTATATTGTAGTTTATTGGCCAAGTTCCAACCCCTGCAGCAGCTGGATCAAATACACCGTTTGAACTAACCCCTACTCCAGTAAATATCCCTCCAGAAACAATAGGTAAAAAGGTCTGAACACCAGAATTAATACAGTAGTTAGTATCGTGCTGAAAACTTGCGTCAAATGCAGCGGTTGAAACAATAACATTGAAAGACGTGGTGTCAAAACAATTTCCACCCGTATCAGAAACTACCATTTGATAAGTAGTATTATTATTTGGTGAGACAATTGGGTTTAAGGTGTTTCCGTTTACCACATTGGTAGAAGGAATCATATTAAAGCTCAAAGTATTGGTATCGATTCCTGAGCAAAAATCAAACTTAACATTTGGCCTAATATGAGATGCTGTACCCAAACCAATAACACCACAATTAGAGCCAACAGAGGTACTTGCTGTTCTAGAACTAGCAAATGATGTAGGACTATGTTTAGTAAATGCCGTTCCATTTCCAACCCCAAGTGAATTGGTAAAACATACCTCAATTACCAAATTAGACACCCCATCCCAAACATAACCTTGGTTAAAAACAATGTCGTTCCAACCAATATTAATATTATATGCCTGTGCTGAATAAACGGAAACTAAACCAGATTCAAAAGCGCCTATCAAATCAACGCTTGAAGTACATTTTATTTTCACCTCAAAATTGGCAAATGATGAAACCGAACCAACCGCTAAGTTGTCTAAACTAAAACCATTAATAACCCCTGCATTCATTCCTTTTGCAGTCAGTTCGTTGGCAAGAAATAGCATTTGAGTTCTATTACTAGCATACGCTCCTCTAAAGGGAGCTGGCAAACTCCATTCTGTATTTGCCGTGGCAGAATCACCCAAGGTAATTGTAGAGTTAATAAGACCAGTACAAGAACCATTAGTAATTGGGGCGCATGGTAAATTGGCAATTGATCCTAAAGTAACAGTTAAAGGAAGTGTTCCACCGCTACAAATAACCGAATCTCCTGAAATTTGATTATTTACGGGCACCATTTTAACCACATCTACATCTACAGAAGCAGAACGACTACATCCATTTGCCATTACAGAAACAGAGTAAGTTTTATTATCAAATGGCGTAGCCAAGGGATTAAAAATAGAGTCTGCACTTAAATAATAATCTGGACTCCATTTGTAGGTATAATTCAAATTAGGGTTATTCGTATTCACAAATAGGGGTAAACTATTTCCTGCACAAATCGAAGTATCGTTATTTACAGAAATACTAAAATCTGGATGCACATTAACAATTACAGTATCCAGATTTTTACACCCACCCGATAAATTAGTAACTAAAACATAAGTAGTGGAAGTGGTAGGAAACACCTTAGTATCTAAACAAGTGCTACAAGTCATATTGTAATTAGCAGAGTTTGGGTTAGTATCTATCGCTGCTCCGTTTATAACTGTCCAAATATTTGATGAACCACCAATACCACTTAAAATCACACTATCTCCAGCGCAAATGTTTTTATCTTCTCCTGCAAAAGCACTTTTTACCACCTCAACTTCAAAATTCTTAATACTCAAACCTCTCCAAGGACAACCTTGATCTGTAGCTTGTACAATGAAATTTTGTTTAACAAAATTGGTATTTTGAACTAACCATTTAATATTCATCACTGCAGGGTTGGTTCCAGTAACAGAAATTACTGCTGTAGAATCAAACACCGATTCAAAATTAGTTACTAAGCTAACTACATCTGCTGAATTTGTATCTGAAACAGAAATATTAATATCTACACTGTCACCCACACATACCGTTAATACTCCATTAGCAAAAGTGCCATCTCCCAAGTTTGAAACTGCATTTGCCCCAAAACTGGGAGCAGCTTGAGTACTATTGGCAACAATAACAATAAAGTCTCTAAGCACCGCCCCCTTATACACTCCAGTAGCTCTATCGTACTCTTCTACACGAACTACAACTGAAAACTTTCCTGCGGATGTTGGAGTAAATGATAATTGTCCGGTAAATGCATTAAAAACCGCATTATTTCCTGGCAATGGGGAATTGAATGCATATGGTGTTAGGTAGGGTACCAATGTTGTGGAATTTTCAAAACCTGGAGATAAAAAGTATACCAAGCTATCTCCATCAGGATCATAGGCACCCAGGTTAAATTCTGTCAACTGATTCATAAATACGGTAGGTGCCGGATAGGCTGAAAAAATCGGTGATGAGTTACATGAATCTACCACCGAATTCATTTGAGAATAAATATATGTATTTAATGAACCCGGGTTTACTAAATTATCAATACTACCGGGTCTACAACAACTCGTCCAGGACATAGTCCACGAGCTACATTTTGGTGATAAAACCACTAATCCCGAATAAACATATCTCATTGATCCATCATAGGTTCCTCCGCTGCAGGTTGAATTTGCAATTTGAGTTGGGCATAATTGAGAAATTTCAGCACTTGAATTTTGCGCTAAACTCATTGTTAAAGTACTTCCACATGAACTTACAAAATCCATAGCTGCAATGGTAGGAGCCGCTACTCCACCACAATCTCTATAAAGTGTTGTGGTTACCCAAAAAGAATCTTGGCCCACACATTCGTAGCTAATTTCACCTCCCGTAATATGGGTTGCCTTAACTTTAGTTCCGCTGAATAGGGTGAATAATAAAAAAAGAGATAGTAATCTACTCATAATAAAGGTTTTAAATGGATTTAAATTCCAAGCGCTAATTTAGTGGGTAATTTTAAATAAACAATTATTTCTTTGATATTTTCTTATTGTCTCACATAAAGCCTTGAAACACTACTTCTATTATCATTAATAACCATTGTTAATTTAAATAATAAAGATTCTGGTGATGGTAAAATAAAGCTTTATTTACGTGATCGTAATATCCTGCAAAAAACTATTACATCAGCAATACATCATCAATAAAACGTTTTCCTACATGTTCATTAATCTTTTCAACTATTTTCACTTTAGCGAAACCAAGCTCATGTCGCAGAGCAGATGAATCTAATCGAATAATCAACACCCGATCTCTCAGCTCAATTTTTTGAGTGTGTCTAAAAATGGATGGTCCCATAATAGTTTCCCAAGATTGCCAAATATCTGTTTCCGTCACCTTGTTTTCTAATCTGTAAGCCTTTAGCATCTTTACAATGGCTTCTCCTAAGGTACTTTGATTTTTATCGCTCATAAGGGTTTATTTAGTTACTTCAAAAATTTTAGGTTCAATATCTATATCTTCAAAAAGGTCAATAACCCTTTGGGTGTTGGTATCAGAAATGAAAATTTGTCCAAAATTATGGTCGCTTACCAGTTGCATTAAAGCTTTAACGCGCCTACTATCCAATTTATCAAAAATATCATCAAGCAATAAGATTGGCTTTTTTCCTTTTATGTTTTTAATAATATCAAACTGAGCTAGCTTTAATGCTAACAAATAGGTTTTTTGTTGGCCTTGAGAACCATACTTTTTAACGCTATGTCCGTCAATCAAAAATTCTAAATCATCCTTATGAATTCCTACTTTGGTATGTTGCGACCTCAATTCAGCTGATAAGTTCTCTTTGAATAAAGATTCAAAAGAGTGGTCGTTAAGTTGCGATAAATAAGCTAAGGATACCTCTTCCCTATTACCTGAAACTAGGTCATAGTATTTTTGAAAAACAGGAATGAAATCCATCAAAAATTTAGTCCTAGTTTCATAAATTGGTGTCGCAAACTGCTCCATTTGCATGTTCCATAAACTTAATGATTCTTGATCAAAAAATTGATTCTCCGCAAATGACTTCAAAAGTGCATTTCTTTGGGTAAGGGCTTTATTGTACTTTAATAAGTTTTCTAAGTAAACTTTATCAAACTGAGAGATGACACCATCAATAAACCTTCTTCTAATTTCACTCCCTTCAATAATCAAATTGGCATCAGCTGGAGAGACCATTACCAACGGAAACAGGCCAATATGATCTGCCAATCGTTTATATACCTTTTGGTTTCTTTTAACGGTCTTTTTTTTACCTTGCTTTAACCCAATGTAGATTTTTTCTGCATGATTATCTAACTCATATTCACCTTGAATAATGAAGAAATCATGATCGAAATTAATGTTATGTGAGTCAATGGCATTAAAAAAACTTTTAGAAAATGACAGGTAATAAATTGCGTCAAGCATATTGGTTTTACCCACTCCATTATTACCTGTAAAACAGTTTATTGTATCACAAAACTCATAATTAGCTTCCTGATGATTTTTAAAATTTATGACCGAAATTTGCCTGAGGTACATGTGCCTGTTTTAGTTGTGAACAAAGGTAAGTACAAAAAACCACCGTTAGGTTTCAATTTTTCAACAATCGTTAGGACTAATTAAATATATTTGCACGCTTAAAATTTAGTTAAAGATGAGTAAACATCAAGTAGAAGAGGAAGACATTAATATTGGAGAAGCATATTCTAAGGCAGAAAAATTTCTAGATGAGAATAAACAACCTGTAGGAATTGCGCTTATTGCTATTGTGGCAGTAATTCTAGGTGGTTTTTACTATTATAATATGTATTTGCCGCCACTTAAGAAAAGTGCTGCTGAAGATGTTTATGCTGCGCAAAAAGCATTTGCAGCTGATTCATTTGACTTAGCTATGTATGGATCTGCTGAGTTTATGGGATTTGAAGAAATCATTGATAATTACGGTTCTACCGAAATTGGAAATACTTCAAAATATTACATGGGGGTATCCTTAATGCATACCGGAGCCTATGAAGATGCTATTGATTATTTAAAATCATACTCTGCTAAGGATCATTTAACCCGTTCTTTAAAAGAAGGTGCAATTGGTGATTGTTTGTCGCAACTTGGAAATTATGAAGATGCTATTTCGGCTTATGAAAAAGCAGCTAGCGCATACGAAAACGAATTTTCTACTCCTATTTATTTGAAAAAAGCGGGAATTACCTCTGAAAAAATTAATGATTATAACTCAGCTGTAAAATATTACGAATCAATCACTAAAGATTATCCTACTTCTGCTGAGGCAAGAGATATTGAAAAATATTTAGCGCATGCACAATCATTTGTAGAGTAACCTAACCTCATTAAAAAAAGCCCGCTTATAGCGGGCTTTTTTTTTGCCATTTTTTAATATTATTGGGAACTAAGTAATTCCAAGGTACTAACTAAATACTGCCCCTATTTTAAATATAGAAATTGTGTTTTGAGTATCCTAAAAAAGATGTACCACGCTATTCTTAATGGATTGAAATGTTTACACGGTAACTAAACCAAAAAATTTAAGCTACAATTCTTTAACAAGGCAAGGCAATTCTTAATAGGAATTTTAGTGGGTATCCTTATTACCTGTTACCTAATTAAAGTAACAGTACCATATTTAACCTGATAATTAGTTTTAGGGCCACGCTTTTTAAAATTATATCGTAATACATAAGAGTACACACCAAATGGCAAAGGCTCCCCATTTAACATTCCATTCCATTTCTGACCGGGTTCTATTGAATTAAAAACTTCTTGACCCCATCTATTGAATATAGAAAAATTGTATCCCTTTAACTCACAAAATGATTCTGGCCCAAACTCTTCATCAATTGCATCACCATTAGGGGTAAAGGCATTGGCAATAAAAAGATCACATTCGCAGTGCCTAAATTCGAATGTGATTGTATCTTCTATAGCTCCACATAAATTGGTTACCTGTACCAAATAATCACCATCTTCATACACCAAATACTCTGGAGAGTCCCAGCCATCAAACCACAAATAACTATCCGCATTAAACCAATAAGCATCTATCGTTATTTGATCTCCCATACACATAATGGTATCTTCACCTAGATTAATTTCAGGAAGGGTAGTATAGGTTAATTCCACCTCATCCCTTACCGTGCCACAAATATTAGTAACATCTAACCAATACACACCTGGAAGCCCTACCGTTTCTATACTATCTGTAGAACCCGTACTCCATTCGTAAACCGAATTAACATTAATAGACGACATGGTAAAAGAGTCTCCCTCGCAAAGCAAAGTATCCTCACCAATATTAACAATTGGAGGGAAAACGGAATCTATATAAATAGTATCGCTATTAAAACAATCTCCTTTGGTTACCAAAACCCAATACTCTCCAGGAGAATGAATATCATAGAAAAAATTCACATTTCCATCTTGCCATAAATAAGTTGCACCTGAAACCGCATTTCCTTTGGTAAAAGAGGTGCCCGGACAAATTAAGGTGTCATTTCCTAAATTGGCAAGTGGCTTAGGTTGCACCGTAACAAATATAGTATCCGAATAAGAGCAATTTAAATAATTCACATTAACACTATAGTTACCTTGTGCGGAGACTTCAAAGGTGGAATCGGTAGTGTTATTTTGCCATAAATAAGTGGCCCCAGGATAAGAAGCATTTAGCATTAAAGTATCTGGATAACAAACTATTGTATCTGGCCCTAAATTTATTACTGGAATAGGGTTAAATAAATAAAAAACTGTGTCGAATGAATGACAGCCATTAACCGACACATCTACCCAATAGGTATCTGATTGTGTAATATTAAGATTATTACCTGCGGACCCATCATTCCATAAATAAGTACCACCAACAGAATAGGCATCCAGATAAAAACTTTCGCCATCACAAACCACCATATCTGGGCCTAAATTAGGGGTTGGATATGCTGTAAGAGAAATGTTTATGGAATCAATAGCCGAACAATTTAAAGTGGTTACTTCCACATAGTACAATCCGGCTTGGCTTACATTTATGACAGAATCAGTAGATCCATCTTGCCATAAAAAAGTGGATGAAATATTGCCCGGGTCTAACTCAATAGTATCTCCAGTACAAATAGAAGTATCGGTTCCTAAATCAAAAACAGGAAGCAAATTAAAGGTTACCTGAATTGAATCTCTGGTTGTACAAAAATTATCGGTTACATCCACCCAGTAAGTATTAGAGTTGGTTGCCGTTAAAACTGAATCAGTGCTAGCATTTTGCCACGAATATGTGGCATTAGGATATGCGGCATCAATTACTAATGTATCTCCATCACATAATATGGTATCCGTACCTAAATCTACAACAGGGTAATTAGTTAAAGTAATAACAATTGTGTCGGTAGAAACTACGGCACACCCATTTGTAACTTCTACCCAGTAAGTTCCTGCATTTTTAGCTACCATACTTGAACTTGTAGATCCATCTTGCCATAAATACGTGGAGTTGGCACTAAAAACGTCAAAACTTAAACTATCGCCTACACAAATAGCGGTATCAGGTCCTAAATCAATGATGGGTGCCTGACCAACGTCCATAAAAAATTCAGTCACCGAATCTGGACATGCAGCAACAGAGTTTGTAACGGTATATGTATAAATACCTCCGGCATTTGTTGCCGGATCAAAAGTTCCTAAATGCCCGTTGGCCAAAGCAGATGGGCCAGTCCATGTGCCTGTTGTACTAGATATAGTACTCACCGAATCAAATAAATTAATGGGTAGGGCGTTAGAGCAAATTTGAACAGAATCTGCCACGGTGGAAGTTGTACATATTTCTATAGACAGGTCATCCATGCCAAAATCGTTATTACCCACACCTGAAACAAAAACAAGTTCAAACTTAAGCGTTCCGGTAATTGCGGTAACACTTGGCGAAACCCATTGCCCCCATCCTCCACCAGCAAAGTAGGTAGCTGTTGAAGTAGTTAAAATAGTGCCATTTCCATCTTTAATTCTTGTAGTAACCGTGCTAGAACCACCATTAATTTCCTTGAACCAAGCAGACATTTTATACTGATAACCAGGGCAAACGTTGTAAATCCTACTCATTACCAATGTACCCCCAGGAAGGTTATTTACAAAATTCATATATACACCCTTGTTTCCCGTTCTAGCCGCATAACTCGAAGGGTTTGGATGATATGTGGTACCGGCAATTAAGCCTGGAATTGGCGTAGAATACTCAAATCCGTCAAAGGCTAAATTTGTAAAAGTACATTGAGCCTGAACACCTAAAGTAGTTATTAGGTTTAACCCAACAAAAAGCCAAAAACTTTTTAGTATCAAATTATTTGGTGTTATTCTTCTCAAATACGTAGGTTTAACTATGCTAACGTGACAATAATACAATAATAAAACCTACAATAAAACCAAATTAAAGTCCTCGTTTTAAGATTTTTTCATCTAAAATTCAGCATAATAAAGCACATTATCATCCTATAAAATCAGATTATCAATTGTGGTATAAAGATGTATCTTGCGCATCCAATTTTTAAGCCAATTATGGGTAAGCCCCAATCAGC